>CAZTUO010000629.1:0-1508 GCA_964616355.1 uncultured Nitrospira sp. | reverse complement strand
CCCTAATCTCCGGCCAGGCGCGAGACTGGAATACGCGCAGGTGGTCGCTGACCGCATGAGGAGTGGGCGAGGCTCTGGCCTCAACCTTGCGTGGGCATGCACCCGATGGGTGAACGCCAAACCAGGCGGAGGCCGATGCCAGCGATGCCGGCTGAGAACCCTCGCCTCCCCTTCGAGAGCGAGGCCCGGCTTGATCCGAGTCGCGTCCCCGCGCATGCGGGCGTGCCGTGGGTGAGCGAGCTGGTCCGCCGCGTGGGGGCGGCGCAGGTGGTGCACGACCAGGTCCGCGTCAAACAGCGCCAGCGCGGGTTGACGTCGGCGCAGTGGGTGGAGACGCGGATCGCGCTGTGGACCGCCGGCGGGGACCGCGGTCAGGACCTCGAGCCCCTGCGCGCCGATGCCGCACTGGCCGCCTTGCTGGGCTATGAGCGGCCCGCGGCCACCACGCGACGTGACTTCTGGGAGGCCTTCCATGTGGACAATCCCCCGTTGTTCCGCGTCGGCGCGACGGCCGCGATCCCTGAGGAATCCGCGCCCCTGGCGGGGGTGGGCGCTGCCAACCAGCGCCTCCTCGCGGCCGTGCAGCAGCAAGCGCCCCAGCAGACCGCCACGCTGGATGTGGAGGCGACGATCCTGGCGGCGCAGAAGCGGACGGCGACCGTGGCCTATGAGGAGACGAGAGGTGATCAGCCCGTGCTGGTCGTCTGGGCGGAGCAGGACCTCATCGTCCACGATGAATTCCGGGATGCCAAGGTCCCCGCTGGATGCGGCACTGGGCGCCTCCTGGCACGCGCCGTCGCGGCGCTCCCCGCCGGCATCACCCAACTCTTCGTCCGGGGCGACAGGGCCCTGGACGAGCACGAGGGGCAGGCCTGGTGTGAGGAGCAGGGCATCGGGTCTGCCCTCAGCGCGGACCTGAGTCCCCCACTGCGAGCCGAGATCACGCGACTGCCGGAGACGGCCGGGCAGCCGGACAGCAACGAGGCCGACGCCATCCGCGAGGGGGCGGAGGTGCCCTATGTCCCCGATGACCAGGACGACCGGAAGGATCGACCATGCGTACGACGCTACCTTGCGATCCGGGTCCGGACACGCCAAGGCGAGCTGTTCGCGGATGGGAACACGGTGAAGCACTTCGCGATCGCAACCAGCCGGGCGGGCGATGGCCTCACGCTGCTCCGCTGGCACCGAGAGAAGGCGGGCACGGTGGACCATGCGCCTCACGGGCTCAAGAACGAGTGAGCGGCCGCGGCGCTGCCGAGTGGGCAATTTGGCGCCAATGCGGCGTGGTTCCGGCTCAACGTGCGGACGGACCCCCTGCTCAGCGCCTTGACGCGCCTGGCCTTACCCGGAGATTTGTCGGAGGCCCGGCCGAAACGGCTGCGGGTTCTCGTGTTCAATACCGTGGGCAAGGTCATCCATCATGCCCAGCGGACGCTGTTACGCCTCACAACGGCCGCCCAGCAGGCCCTCTTGGCCCTCGCGCGAAGCAAAATCCTCGCGCTCAG
>CAZTUO010000628.1:872-1510 GCA_964616355.1 uncultured Nitrospira sp. | reverse complement strand
AGGTCGTTAGTGAATGGGCCGACGGCTCGGGCGGCCTCGACGGTATCCCCCTCCTTCGGGATCCCGCGCAGGAGATCGACGAGGGGCGCGTACGGGACAGCGTTATCGGGCTCGAAGCAGTGGCCCTCAAGGACCGCGAACCCGCGCGTTCGGACACGAGCCGCCATCTCAGCCACCAGGCGGGACTTGCCGATGCCCGCCTCGCCACCAACGAGGACGGTCGCGCCCTGGTTAGCGCAGGCGCGCTCGACCACGCGTTCGAGCGCCGCGAGCGCAGGCGCACGGCCGACCAGTACGGGGCAGATGACCGGCTGATCGAGACCTGGGGTTGCTCCTGGCACTCGGAGCTCCATTTCTTCCCGACCTCTCAGGGATGACCGGCCGGACGCTCGGGCTCCAGCGCTCCAAAGTCCAATGTCGCCAGCAAGGAGCCGGTGAAGTCCTGCCTGGCGGCGGTCAGCCGTCGGGACTCCTCAGCCGAGACAGGCACAAGTACCGTCTCCCCGTCGCACGCCACGATCTGAGGGCCGCCGTCGAGGGTCCGTTGGACCCGCTCGCTAAACTTTCACCTCGCCTCTTGTCACCGCCGAAGCGCACTCTCTTCGCTCGGAGCCCAGCTACACTCTAGCCGACCCGCG
>CAZTUO010000628.1:0-848 GCA_964616355.1 uncultured Nitrospira sp. | reverse complement strand
CTACCTCGTCAACAAATGCAAGGACGGCGAACCTGTGCCCCCACCGAGGTGCTGACCGGGGGTGCCGGGAGCCTGGCAGCATCCCGGGGCGCCTGGAGCGCCCAGGCCATGGTGGCAGATCCTGTGGCCCAGAGCGTGGTGAGCGACTAGAGATTCGCCTCGGGCTTCGAGAGAAAGGACCGTGCCCGCAGCGGCACGCCTCCCGGATATGCTCGAAGTTATGGGGGAGCTTCCGGGCCGCAGGAAGGTATGCGCCAGGGCTCGGCCGGGCGCTACCGGGAGATCATGTAGCCGCTGGCAGCAGCCGGCTGCGTGGTCCAGGGTGGTAGCCACGCCCCACGAGCCGGATCATCTCTGCTTCGGCCGAAGAAACGGTCAGGCAGCTTGTCACTCTTCACTCTCCCCGGGTCCTCGAGTAATTCCGTCTGCAGGAAGCCGCTGTTGCACAAACTGGACAATCGCTTCAGCAACTCGACGCGCTTCCTCAGCTTCAGTGAGCTCAGGTGCCGGCGGTCCACCAGGATAGCGGAATTGGATGACGTACGGATTAAGCGTTCGCGCAGCATCCAGAAAACACGAGAACTGCATGGTGCCGCTGTTGGATGATGAGCAGGGGGCCTCGCTTGTCGACGGCGAGCGCTGGGAGCCCGGTGCCGTTGGGGATGGCCCTGCCAGAAGTCCTTCCATTGGCCTAATCGGAATCGACTTCGCAGGGCGTACCTACCCGTCAGGAAGGGAGTCGATGTGTAGCAGGACGGCGGGGAGTTCGCGCCTGGTTACGGTCCAGACAATCTCTAAGTGGTCCATCCGCCAAGTTTATGCGATGTTGGCGGGCAAGGCGATGCCCG
>CAZTUO010000627.1:0-1519 GCA_964616355.1 uncultured Nitrospira sp. | reverse complement strand
CAGCTTGGAGACGACCGCCTTGCTCCGCAGGTATCCGAGGGCCCGCCGCCTGGCGTGCAGATCCCCCTGCTTGCCGAGCGTGATCATCCGGTCCACGATTCCCCGCAGCTCCTTCGCCTTGGCCTCGGTGGTCTCGATCCGTTCATGCTCGAGCAGCGACGTGACGAGGCTGCGGAACAGCGCCCGGCGGTGGTTGGTGTTGCGGCCAAGCTGGCGACCCTTCTTCCGATGACGCACGGCGCTCCCTCATTCACGAGTCCTGGGACGGAGTGCCGTCGCCCGGGGGCAGGTCGAGCTTCGTCCCCAGGCTCAGGCCCATCTCGGCCAGGATCTCCTTGATCTCGTTGAGCGATTTCTTGCCGAAGTTCTTCGTCTTCAGCATCTCCATCTCGGTCTTCTGCACGAGGTCCGCAATCGTCTTGATGTTGGCGTTCTTCAGGCAGTTCGCCGCGCGGACGGACAGCTCCAGCTCGTTGACGCTGCGGAAGAGGTTCTTGTTGATCTCCCGCTTCTCCTCTTCCTTCCGCGTCGGCGCGGTCACCAGGCCGAGATCCTCGGGCGAGATGAAGATCTCCAGATGCTGGCGGAGGATTCCCGCGGCGGCCGAGATCGCCTCCTGCGGCGTGATGCTCCCATCCGTCCAGAGCTCCAGGGTGAGCTTGTCGTAGTCCGTCACCCGGCCGACACGGGCGTTCTCCACCTGATAGTTGACCCGCTTGATCGGCGAGAAGATGGAGTCCACCGCGATGACGCCGATGGGCAGCCCTTCCTCCTTGTTCCGCTCGGCCGGCACGTAACCGCGGCCGGGCTTGACGACCATCTCCATATCCAGCGTCGCTTCCTTGTCGAGCGTGGCCAGGTGCAGGTCGGGGTTCAGGATGGTCACGTCCGCATCGTGGATGATGTCCGAGGCCTTCGCTTCGCCCGGCCCCTTCTTCCGCAGCCGGATCGTCTTGGGCTTGTCGGTGTGCAGCTTCAGGCGAAGGCTTTTTACGTTGAGCAGGATCGTCGTGACGTCTTCCGTGACGCCCGGGATCGTGGAAAACTCGTGGACCACGCCTTCGATCCGCACCGTCGTGACGGCGGCTCCCGTAAGCGAGGACAGCAGGACGCGGCGCAGGGAGTTGCCGATCGTCGTGCCGAAGCCCCGCTCGAACGGCTCGGCCGTGAACTTGCCGTACGTCGGGGACAGCGACTCCTTATCGGCCTCGACCCGCATCGGAATCTGGAAATCCTTCATCGCCTTCATCATTGGTATCCCCTTGTTGACGCCATGATCGCGCTGGATCAGAGCGGCTCGGCCCCTACCGGGAGTACAATTCCACCACGAGCTGCTCGTTCACCGGAAGCTGGATCTCTTCCTTGGTCGGCAAGGCCCGGACCGTGCCCTGGAACGCCGCACGGTCTAGCTCCAGCCAGCCGGGAACGCCCCGGCCGTCCACGGCGTCGAGCGCCGCCTTGACGCCCTGCTCGCGCGCGTCCGCGGAGCAGATCGCGGAGCTCAAGCGGCTCGCCGAGA
>CAZTUO010000626.1:0-1520 GCA_964616355.1 uncultured Nitrospira sp. | reverse complement strand
AGCAGGAGATTCTCCCTTATCACGAACAGTGGGAAAGAGACGGCATCGTGCCTCGAGAGATTTGGCGCGCGGCGGGAGAAAACGGCTTTCTGTGTATGCAGGCCCCGGAAGACTATGGCGGTGCTGGCCTCTCCGACTTCCGCTACAACGCCATCGTGACCGAGGAGTTGGCGCGAGCAGGCGCCTCCGGTCCGGCCTTTTCCCTGCAAAACGACGTGGTTCTCCCTTACCTTCTCCAGCTCGGTAGCGCGGAACAGAAGAAGCGATGGCTGCCAGGCATGATCCGGGGAGAGCGTATCGGGGCGATCGCTATGACCGAGCCCGGTACCGGAAGCGACCTGGCGGGGATCCGCACCTCCGCTTCTCGCCGTGACGGCATCTTCGTCCTGAACGGCACAAAGACCTTCATCACTAACGGTTTGCTCAACGACCTGGTCATTGTCGTGGCCCGCACGAGCCACGGTCTCCGTCCGCACGAAGGCTTGAGCCTATTCGTCGTTGAACGGGGTATGCCCGGGTACGAGAGGGGCCGCAAGCTGAATAAGATTGGCATGCACGCCCAGGATACGGCCGAGCTGTTTTTCCGCGACGTCGAAGTACCCGCGGCCAACTTGCTCGGAGAAGAAGGACAAGGATTTCGCTATCTCATGGCGCAACTCCCCCAGGAGCGCCTCAGTGTCAGCATTGCAGCCTTGGCTGCGGCAGAGGCGGCTTTCGAGCTGACGGTGAAATACTGCCGAGAGCGAAAGGCGTTCGGGCAGCCGATCGGCCGATTTCAGCACTCCCGATTCCGGCTCGCCGAAATGAAGACCGCGCTAGAAGTGACCCGGGTGTTCTTGGACCGCTGCATCATGGAACATAACCGTACCGGCCTTACCGCCGAGCAGGCAGCCATGGCGAAATGGTGGACTACCGACCTCCAAATGCGCGTTGTGGACGCCTGTCTTCAGCTCCACGGTGGATACGGATACATCCGCGAGTACAGAATTGCCAAGGCTTTCTTGGACGCGCGCGCCGCCCCCATTTACGCCGGAACCAACGAGATCATGAAGGAAATCATCGGACGCTGGCTTGTCCCCGAACGAGAGGAGAGGGAATCAGGGTGATTGGACGAGAATTTATAGGCCGGAGTTGGGGGCCCTACCAAGTGGAGGTGGAGAAGGGTAGGCTGCGCCTGTTCGCCAAGGTTATCGGTGAAACAAACCCGATCTATAGCGACGAGGATGCCGCCCGCGCCGCGGGCTACCGCTCCCTTCCGGTGCCTCCCACGTTCCTCTTCTCCCTCGAGTTGGACTGCTTAGAGCCGACCTCATGGCTCGAGGAACTGGGCGCGCCCATCGCCAAAGTTCTGCACGGGGAACAATCGTTCCACTACCACTCAGTGGCCGTGGCCGGGGACATTCTCACTTTCTCGCCACGCATCGTCGATATCTACTCGAAGAAGGCAGGAGCGCTGGAGTTCATCGTCAAAGAGACTAGGGTCGCAGCGCGGTGCGGCGGCGCGGTGGCTGATCTTCGGT
>CAZTUO010000625.1:0-1532 GCA_964616355.1 uncultured Nitrospira sp. | reverse complement strand
ATGAACGGGAGCGCTGCGGAGTTGCACGCGTGGAGCTCGTGCGCGCCACCAAGGGGATCCCTCGAAGCGTCGCGCAGCACCGGATCGTTGCTCGCATCCCTTGGTGCTGTGGCGAAGAGTTTCCCTCTGACGACCAGGTCGAAC
Source organism: uncultured Nitrospira sp. (assembly GCA_964616355.1). Taxonomy (GTDB): domain Bacteria; phylum Nitrospirota; class Nitrospiria; order Nitrospirales; family Nitrospiraceae; genus CAZTUO01. The sequence goes on along the minus strand of CAZTUO010000625.1, from coordinate 1,388 downwards.
GTATTCGAAAACGTACTGCGACCGAAGGAAGCTCCCCAAAGATTGCCTTCCACCAGCGTCCCTTTCGGCTGGAAGTCATGCCGGGCAAAGATGCCCTCGGACTCGTCCCTTTGCGGGTTATATCGGCAGAAGAGGTTATAGAACTGGAGTGGGCTAATCAGGGCGCTCACCAGCATCTCCTTCAGCGTCTCGTCCGGCTCCTCATCGATGGCCTTGAGCAGCGTCGAGAGGCAGAGGAGCTGCCGCGGGTTGAAGAGCTGGTGCCAGTGGAAGTAATGATGCTCAAGTAAACGGTGCGTCTCCTGCCCATCGGGTACTTTAGACTTCGGATACGGCAGCCGGGCCTTCTCCTCCTCCCAGGTCTGGCAGGCGCGCTGGTAGCGGGCCAGGTCGGAGGCGGTGATGCGTTTGAAGAACTTGCCGCTGTTCTTGGTGAGCAGGCAAGCGTGGTCGGGCTCCCGCCTCCTGGCCCGGCGGCGGGGCGTTCTCGCGCCGAAGAGGTCTTCTCCGCTCTCCTCCTCCTCGTCCCCACTGTCGCCGGCGCAGCGGGGGCACCAACCCTCGATGGCGTAGGGGCGCATCGGCAGCAGCTCGTCCTCGGCTAGCCACTTGCGGACGGAGTCCAGCACACCGGCTACGGTGCCGCAGGCGCAGACGAACTTCTTCCGATCGCCGTCGTAGTAGCCCACGCGACGCTCCTGGGCCACCGAGTACTCCTCGCGACATACCGGACAGGCGACTTGCTCGCCTACCGTCCCGCGGTACTGCCACACCGCCTCGCAGAAGGGGCAGAGGAGGACGGTGAGGTCCACCTTCTTGCGCAGCGGCTTCGGCTCCCGCGGCCGGGGCGTCACTTCCTCGCGGCACCACGGGCAGCGCACGGGCGGAGTTGCCGCGTAGGACCAGCGCTTGTTGCCGCGGCCAGCGCCGGCGGCGTCCTGGGGATTGTTCACCATCAGCGTCGGCTCGGCGATGAGCGCCGCCGGGTCCAGCTCCCAGTCGAAGGACTTGCCGCACCTGGGGCAGCCAGCGTCCCGCCAGTAGCGGATGGAGGGCGTCTTCTTGGAGATCACGTAGTCCTGGAACAGCGGCACCTGCCGCTGGCACTCCCGGCTGGTGCAGATGGCGGACTTCACCCAGAAGGTGTAGATGATGTCAGCGTCCTCCCGGCCGGCGCCGCAACAGGGGCATTCGGTCCTGTACTGCTCCAGCAGCGTCTCCCGCACCGACTTCCCGCTCCACCCGACGCGCCGGTTGGCCAGGCGCTCGAAGGCGTCCTTCAGGGCGTCGATGTCGACGGGCTCCACCTCGGTCTTGACGATGAACCAGGCCACGGGGTTGAGGTCAATGCCGATCACCTTGCAGCCGAGGCGCAGGGCCTCGACGAC
>CAZTUO010000624.1:0-1535 GCA_964616355.1 uncultured Nitrospira sp. | reverse complement strand
GACGCGGTTGGGGACCGGCAGACGGTACTGGATGTGGCCGCCGCCGGTATAGCTCACGACGGGGCCAGCGCCGTCCGGCGGGTGATCGAGGAAGCCGGCGATCGTCTTGGCCATGCCCTCGTCCCGGAAGAGGGAGGCCTCGTACATCCGCTGATAGGCCTCGTCCGAGAGGCCGTCGTGGCAGCGCCGGATCTGGTCGAAGAGGACCCGGCGGTAGGCGGGCTCGTCGGCCAGCAGCTCGTTCAGCATGCCCCAGCGCGTCATCTCCGGGTCCGCGAGCGCCTGGGAGAGGCCGCGCTTGGCGACCTGGCGGACCAGCGCGCGCGGCGGGTTGAGCGCGAGCACGGGCGTCCCCGTCTCCCGCGCGAAAGCGACGAGCGGCTCATACTCTTCGAAGGCTCCGCCCCAGTTCTGCTCCCAATGGGCCTCGTGGAGGAACCGCTCCCGCGTCGTCCGGTGATCCGCCACGTAGCGGTCGAGTGCCGGCTGCCCGTCCCAGCTGAACATCTCGAGGGCCAGGACCGGCCGCCGGCCTCGCGCGATCAGGGCCCGCAGGATCTTCAGCGCCCCCTCGACGTGATGGCGGTTCCGGTGCTCCTCGCCCAGATAGATCACCTGGGTCGCGGCCAGGTCGCGGATCCAGTCGTCGAAGGGGACCGGCTGCGCGGTCCGCGCGTCCAGCACCTGCCATTCCTGAAACAGGGACGCGGCAGGAGCGGGCGCGCTGGCCGGCTCGGCCGGACGGCCGGCGGGTGCGACGAGCAGGCCGATCAGGATGAGGGCGGTACAGGCGGGAAACCACTTGCCCATCCGGTGTCTCCGACAAACCCAGGCGGCCGATCGGATACGCGGGTCGGCCGAGGAGGGTGGGCCCCCAACTTCCTACCTACCACAGCGGCCGGGGCTCGGCAAGCCGGCGATCTTGACGGCCCGGGGGGGCGGGGCTATGCTGACGCTTGCGCTCCCGAGGCGGTGCATCCGATGGCGAACCTCACCACGAGGCCCTCAGCCCAGGAATTCCTGCGCGCGCTGGAGCAAGAGCTCCAGGCCCTCCCGGTGCACCAGAATCCCTTTTTCATCGCCTTCCATCGCGGCGTCACGCGCGAGCAGCTCCGGCGCTTCGTCCGGCAGTGGTATCGGTTCGGTATCCAGTTCCGGAAGATCCTGATCGGGCTCCTGTACAACCTCTCCGACAAGGACGAGGTGATCGGGCTGGAATTGATGCGCGTTCTCTATTCGGAATACGGCAGCGGGGTGCGCGAGGACGTGCACGCAGCGCAGCTCCTCCGGCTGGCGGACCGGTTGGGGATTGACCGGGCCACGCTCGCCGACGAGCGCCTCTGTCCCGAGGCGCAGGATTATATTGACACGATCGGCGCGGTCTTCCTCCACGGAGATCTGCCGGCCGCACTCGGCGCCTCGTTCGGCATCGAGACAACCGCGGGCCTGACCTACCGCTACCTGTATGGCGGGCTCCTGACCTTTCCGGACCTGTCCTTGGAGGACATCCGCTTCTTTCAGACCCATCTCTTCGA
>CAZTUO010000623.1:0-1536 GCA_964616355.1 uncultured Nitrospira sp. | reverse complement strand
AGGTAGGACTTCAACGATGCCTGCGAGCTGACTTGCCTGATGTCTTCCAGCGCCTGCATCGCGGGAACCTCGGCCACCGATAGGCGACACTGCCCATCAGGGTCGTCAGAGCAAATTATATCCGCATTACAGCGATTTACCCAAGCCTGGCCCCTGGTCGGCGGCCATGGAGGTTGAAGGCCACATCAGCCCAGTCTAGGAAATGCCCTCTTCGTCGGTTCATAAAACCCCAGGGGTTTTGTGAACTCTAGTTGATAAAAAGCCAGGGGTTTGAGCACAGCCGCCAGAGCTTCGGCTCGGGCATTCTCCTGTCTCGCACCGCTCTGGATCTGGCGGGGCCGGTGAAGATTGTGTCGGCGGCCCTTTTCCTCTGGTTGCTGGAAGAGTAGCCAGCGCTAACGGCTGACGCGGGTCCCGAGGCCAGCGCACCCAAGGCCTCACCGCTCCTCCATGCTCTTAGACGGGCCTCTTGCACCTAAGCATCCGGCATCTGGGGCGACATGTCGAGAGCTGGCCGATTGGAAAAATTTTGGAGAAGCGCCTTCCTGGGTTGGAGAATTTGGAGCCGATTCTTGGAGTTCCATTCGAGATCCCCTGCCTAAGCTATCCCTAGATCGGGTGGCCGGGCGTCGGCTCAGGGCTGCTTGGGGCTGGCTTCGGTCTTCGGGGCCTCGAATCTGACCACCGCGCTTGATCTGGAGAGCGATGGTCGCGAGTCGGCGCCGCCAGATTGGATGAACGATGAAGCAGCAGGCATTTCCGTTCGGACCCTTCGTGAGGCCGGGGCGCCAGCCGAGGAAGGCGCGCTGGGCAGCCGTTGAAGCGGTTGGAGCGGGCGCGAGAGGTGTGGACGAAGGCCTGGACATGAACGTCCACGCCTTCGGGCTTTCTCCAACTTCCCTCCAACTGGCTCCACAGGGTCGCTTTCGAATCTGGCCAAGCCGCAACAGGGCTACAGCCCAGTCTCGCCAGGACCGGAATTGGAGAAATTGGAGACCCCGACTGTTTTATTTTCTTACACAAGATCATCCGGTCATTGCATGTTCTTGGCGTGATGAGAGTAGGGACACATGCGAGAGATAACAGGCCTCAAGACAAAGACTAAGCTAAGCAGCACCAACCATCGTAGAGGTTGGAGGATTAGTTCTCGTGATCTCGATATCCTCGTTGCCGTCAATCGTTTTCGCTTCCTCACTCGACAGCTCGTGGAGTGGGCCTTCTTCTCGCGTGACGATGGTAACTTCGATCGACGCTCCAGCCTGGCAGCTCGTCGGCTCCAGGTGCTGTACGAGGCCGGCTACGTGCAGCGACTCGTCCTGCCGGTGCTGCCCGGGGCCGGTCGCAGCCCGGCGGTGTACGCCCTCAGCGCGCGCGGCGCCGACTCCGTGGCCGCTCACCTGGGCGTCGACCGGCAGCAGGTCGACTGGCGGCCCAAGCACAACCGGACGACCGCCTTCTTCATGGAGCACACGCTGGCCATCGCCCGATTGTGGGCAGCCCTCACCGCTGCGCTTAAGTGCTACGTTCCGGTGTGGG
>CAZTUO010000622.1:0-1541 GCA_964616355.1 uncultured Nitrospira sp. | reverse complement strand
TTCAGCGCAAGGGCCAAATCGCGTCTTCACGTGCCGCTGGTCACTGGTCCCGTGGGTCATGCGAGGCATCTCACGCAGGTTTCAGGATCAAGACTCGTATGGCCGAGACCCGGCAGAAGCTCCTCGAGCACTTCGACGAGGACGTCCACACCCGTCTGCGCGTGAACCTGGAAGGGGCGCGCCAGCAGCTCGATCGCGTGGGCATGATGTTCTGGCGGCTCACGCGGTTCATTCTGGATGGGCGGGCGAACTTCGACGAGGCAAACCTGGCCTTCGACCTGGAATCGCCGCCCTGCGACGGCATTCAGCCGGGGCACTACCGCCTCATTTCTAAAAACCATGAGAACGTTCCCGGCGCGTTCCTCTATCGTTTGTCGCATCCGCTGGGCGAGTACGTCGTCGAAACCGGCAAGACGGTGCCCACTCCGCTCGCCCGCGTCACCTTCAACATCAGCGGGCGGCCAACCAGGATCGTCTTGGTAGAGGCGCTCAAGGGCCGCTCCGGCTGGCTGCACCTGCACCGGCTCACCATCGACTCGTTCGAGCGGGAGGAGCACCTGCTCTTCTCCGGGATCGACGACGAGGGCAGGTCGCTTGACCAGGAAACCCTCGAGAAGATGTTTCACTGCGAAGCAAGGGCCGAACCGCTTGCTTCTTTACCCTCCAACGTTGAAGCCCGCCTGGCCGCGGAGGCCGACCGGCACGTCCAAGCCACCATCAGCCGTTCCCTCGAGACCAACAACCGGCACTTCCAGGAGGCGCGGGAAAAGCTGGAAAAGTGGGCCGACGACATGGTGCTTGCCGCCGAAAAGGAGCTGAAAGATACCAAGGAGCGAATCAAGGCTCTGACGCGGCAGGCCCGGCTCGCCACCACGGTTGAAGAGCAGCATGCTCTGCAAAAACAGATTCAGGATCTCGAGAAGCTGAAGCGTCGGCAGCGCCAGCGCATCTTCGAGGTGGAGGACGAGATCATGGCCAAGCGCGACAGCCTTATCGAAAAACTGGAGAAGAGAATGCGGCAGCGGACGAACGTCGAGCCCCTGTTCACGATCCGCTGGAGCGTCGAATAGCGAGGATGGCGATGTCCCAGAACCTTGAACGACTGAAGCGGTTGCTGGCCGAGGTCTTCCAGCTCGACCAGGCCGAGCTGGACTTCGGCATCTACCGCATCATGAACGCGAAGCGGGACGAAATCACCCGCTTTCTCGATAACGACCTGCTGCCCCAGGTTCGCGAGGCATTCCAGGCCTACGAGGCCGAGAACCGGAGCGCGGTCGAGGCCGAGCTGGCCGCAGCCATCGAAAAGGCCAAGGAACTCGGCGCAGACCCCGAGACCCTCCCCCGCGTCAAGGAACTCCGCGCCAAGCTCGCGGAGGCCGTGGACGTGACCGCCCTCGAGAACGAGGTCTACTCGCACCTCTACAACTTCTTCCGCCGGTACTACCAGGAAGGCGACTTCATCTCGCTGCGCCGCTACAAGGAGGGCGTCTACGCCATCCCCTACGAGGGCGAGGAAGTCAAGCTCTACTGGGCCAACCACG
>CAZTUO010000621.1:0-1544 GCA_964616355.1 uncultured Nitrospira sp. | reverse complement strand
CGGCACATATGAGCCCGAACGTGCCGCTCCTCTTGTACGGAGCGACTTGCTCAGCAGCACGATGCACTTGGGCTGTGAGGCCCGCGCTCGTTGAAGATCCCTTCGATTCAAACCACGTTCTTGTCGGCGCTCCGTTAATTGGCAGCTCACAGCAGTAATCCGGCCCGGAGAGGCCGTTGTTGCCTAGAACGATATTGGCCGCACCACACTTTTCCATGACATAACATGAAAGTCCCACCCCGGCCATTTCGGAGAGCCAGCGCGCGACATTCGCGTTGCGCCGTCTCCACCGCAGCTCGGGACCATCTGCAAGGTACTCCACGACGGGCAGGCCCAACACCCACCCATCAGCCTGGCCCGCGAGCCAGCTCTCAATGAAAAAATAGCGCGTCGTACAACGCAGAAGGTCGAGCAAGCTCAGCGTGAGACTTCCAGACGGACCCGCTCCCCAAGGTGTTGGGAGCGTGGACGGCCAGAACTGGGTTCGCACCGCAATGCGCCGCTGACCCACAGGCGGACGGAAGGAGACGACATTACTCGCACCCCCGACTACGGTCCGGCCGCGCGGGAGTCCGGTGATAATCAGTTCCCGCATCGCCATTTTCTCCGGATCTTATCACAAGATCGCCTGTCCCCGAACCGGATGTTCCTCCCCCTTTTACCCTTCGGGAGGCAGTGACGTGACCGACGCCATGATCAGCAAAGCCGAAGCCAGAGAACTGATCAACGACCTCTTCGAGGAGGAGGCCCTGCTCATCGGCGGCCTGGTCGCAGTCCACCAGATCGACGACGACCTGGTTTGGCGGCTGGTGAAGAACCTCGACGTGATTCGCGGGAAAATCCTCCGCCGCCTCGAGGACAAGGCCCCAGCCGATGGCGATAGCGCGCCGGCCCGGCGGACCAACCTCAAGCCCCATCCGGCCATCGAGGACTTCCTCCTCGCGTTGAGGAGGACGTAGCCGGTGCCGCCAACTTCCATCGAACGGAAACGGCACTATCGCAAGCTCTCTGAGCGAGAGACCAACGACGTGGTGGATGCCGTGGCGGATCTGATTGTGAACTTCCTGAAGGGCAGCCGCGATCCCCAGCGGCCGCCGAAACGCCGGCAGGAACAAGGACATGAACCAGATGCCGCCTTCGAGTACGAATCTCGCTGAGGCGGCCGTCAACTCTGGCGCGCCCGTGCCGGCGGAAGGCCGTCCGGAGAAGCGGCAACTGAGCTACACGCAGCTCAACATGTTCCTGCGCTGTCCCCGGCAGTACGAGTACCGTTACATCCACGGGCTGAAAGTCCCTCCCTCGGGAGCGATGGTCCAGAGCCGGGTGTGGCACGAGACCGTCGAGTTCAACTACCGCCAGAAGATCCACTCCGATCGCGACCTGGCGCTCGGAGAAATGCAAGAGTTCTTCGTGAGCGAGTTCGACGCGGCGCTCGCAAGTGAAGAGGTCGCCCTCGAGCCCGGCGAAAAGCCCGGCAAGCTCAAGGATCAGGGAACCGCCATTATCGCCGTGCACCACAAAGCCATCGCGCCGGCGGTGCGGCC
>CAZTUO010000620.1:0-1545 GCA_964616355.1 uncultured Nitrospira sp. | reverse complement strand
GTTCGGGGGGCCAGCGGGGGGATACTCCGGGTCGGCCCCGGCGGCGATCGCCCCGCAGAAGCTCAAACCCGGGCTCCGGGAACGAGTCGCCCGGTAAGATTCAGAAATGACGCAACGAATCACTCCAGGGTAAGATTTTCAGGCTCTACCGGCTTTCGTGTGGGTAGAGATCGAACCCTCCGCAGTGAAAGGAGATGGCGATCTTGAAGTGCTCTGGGTTCCGACAGCCCCGGGCGGTCTTCTTGACCCACTGGATGACGGCCTTCACGGCCTCGAGGCCGGCAGTGGTGATCCCATGCCGCAAGGAGGTGAGGACGTTGGGCAGATGGCGGCGGATCAGCTTGGCCACCTCGGCCATCGGCCGGAGTCGGCTGTGGGTCGCCCACCAGAACCAGCGAGCGAAGCATCGCTGGGCGGCCCCGAGGTAGCGGTACTGCCAGAGCTGCCGGATCCGTTCCTGAAGGGCCCAGGCTCGCGCCACCTTGCGGGCGCTCCGCTGGAGGGTTCGGAAGGTGCGCCGCTGCTCTGCGCTCATCTCCCGGGGCCGCATAAGCCAGAGGTACTTCGTGCTCGTCAACCGCTCGTCCCCCGCCTGCTTCAGCGCCCGGTGCTCGGCCTTCCGCACCCGCGTCCACGGCCTCATGGACATGCTTGGCCACGTGGAACTTGTCGAAGACGATCTTCGCCTGGGCCTCGGGGAGGTGGGCGTGGGTGGACTGGACGTCGGGGTCCCACATGTCCATGGCGATAACCTGGATCCCGGCCAGCTGCTCGGGCGTGAGCGTGGCCCAGAACCCGTCCAGACTCTCCTGCTTGCGGTCGTCAGCCAGGTAGAGGACGCGGCTCTGGTCCAGGTCGGTCACCACCGTGAGGTAGCGATGGCGCTTGGCGATCGCCTTCTCGTCCCCCCCAGGTGGGTCACGACCTCCTGCTGACGCCGGGCCAGCCCGCGGCGGCCGGCGCGGGCCTTGATCCCCCAGGCCTCGTCCCAGGTGATCCGCAGGAGCCCTGCCGCCCCCTTGACCGAGCATTCCCGGAGCAGGTCGATGGCCCACCGCTCGAACAGGGCCGTGAACGGCGAGCCGGGCTCCGCCCATGGGACCCGGATCTGCTTGACTCCGTGAGTGGAACACTCCACCCGGGGCACCTGGGCCTCGATCCAGGTGGTGACCTGGCAGGTATCCAGGTGGCGCCAGCGGCGGGGCCGGCTGTCGTCGCGCGGCCAGGCCGTGCCACACTCGGGGCAGGGAAACGGCCCTGGTCCCGCCTCGACATGCACGATCACCTGCTGGCCTTTTACGTCCAAGTCCACGCTGCTCACCGTCCACGGGGCGGGCAGCCCCAGCACAGCTTGATAGAGTTCCAAATCGCGCATCGCTCGGGTCCACCTTTCGAGAACCCGAGTATAGCGCAAGAGGGGTCAGTGACCCACACGATTTCCTGAAGAGCCGATTTTCAAATGGCTTGACAGGGCCCTGACGACGCTTCTGGAGCAGGGCAGTGAGAGCGAAGCGCATCCGCTGGACCAATTCATCCGCCTGGGGG
>CAZTUO010000619.1:0-1546 GCA_964616355.1 uncultured Nitrospira sp. | reverse complement strand
CCCCTTAACATCCATCGTCTGATTGCGAACATCACCTTTGGTGCTCTCCTCTGTGGCGCATATGCGGCGTATCGCTTTCTGATGGCTAGGGACGAACAGGAGCGCGCCTACTACGACTGGATGGGCTACACCGGAAACTTGATCGCACTCTTTACTATGCTCTTTCTCCCCTTCCTCGGGTATTGGCTGGGGTTTGAAATCTACCAGTCGAACCCGCAGATGGGCATTACCCTCATGGGCGGGTTCCTCTCCTGGCTGTTCGTCCTGCAGGCGCTGGTCATTGCTTTCCTGTTCATCGGCACCGCCTACTATCAGTGGGTGGGTTTGGCGCGCATTCCCGGAGCTGAACCCTATCGCCGGTGGATACCAGCGTTCATCGTAGTGCTGGTCTTCGCCTTCGCCGTGTGGGCTACTCCAAGGACGATGGTCTTCAGCTCAGCCGATCCCCCCCGACATTCCTTCTCGGTCATTTTCGGGTTGATGGCGCCCAAGCTGGCTGCCGTGAACACGGCGATCCTGCTGTTGTTCGTCAGCTGGCTCTTCTATCGCCGGGCGGGGAAGGTGTTGCAGGCGTCTGTCCAGCCAATCCTTGCCCGCCTGGTGTGGATTGTCGTGGGCTTGGGGGGCGCGGCCGTGATCGGTATCGCTATCCGGGGCATGTTCGTGCCGGTACAGGTGCGTATTCGAGAGTCTATCCTGCAGATTGTGCTGCTGACGGCCGTGTTGATCCTGGCCTTCGTACTGGACACGCTGGCCTTACGTGGAGCAAGGGCCGTAGGCCAGATCCGGTGGGGGGTAGTCCCTGTCCGTAGCCAATACGCCCTCATCGCTCTGGCCTTCATCATCGTCTGGTTGATGGGCCTGATGGGGTATGCTCGTTCGGCTGTCCGTACCGAGTGGCACGTGGATAGGCTGCTTCAGGACACTTCACCGTGGGCCTGGCTTCCCAGCCTCGGCGGTGTTGCCAACCGGGTGACGCTCATCACACTCCTTTTCTTCGCCCTCCTGGCTGTTTCCTTTGCCATCAGCATTGCCAGTGAGCAGAGAAGGGCAGGCCTTCTCGTCTCCAACGCTGCGGCGACGGAGGATGAAGGGCGATGAGGCTCCTGTGGGGCACGGTGCCGGCGCTGGTGATCCTGGCCTTCTTCGCGGCCGTTGCCAATTGGGTCCCGCAGGTGGGATGGAAACCGGCGAGGGTGGCGGCGCTGTCCCCGGAGACGCCCCCCGTCCAGCTCGCGCGGATTGGCGAGGAGCTGGTCCGGGGCCGAGGGTGTACGGTCTGTCACGTGGTGCAGCCAGGCGTAGATCGCAGGGCACCACCGCGGGCGCCCAACCTGTATGGCATCGGACGGTGGGCACAGTTGGATTACCTCGTTGAGAGTCTGTATGACCCCGCAGCGAAGGTGGTAGAGGGGTACGCTCCGATCATGCCGGCGGTGACCGGACCCCCGGCCAACCTGTCCTACGGGGAGGTCGTTGCGGTGATCAACTATCTCCAGTCGCTGGGCGGGACCCCTCGCGTGCGCATCGGGGATATTCCACGGCC
>CAZTUO010000618.1:0-1546 GCA_964616355.1 uncultured Nitrospira sp. | reverse complement strand
CTGCTGTAGCTCCTCCGCCGCCCGCTCGCGCACCCACTGGCCCCACTTGCGGACGGCCTCGGCCAGGCGCTGGCCGTAGGTGGGCAGGTACTCCAGGGCGGTTTTGAGAAGCAGGGTCGCCACGGGGTTGTAATCCATAGCGAAGGCGTCAGCGCCAATACGCAGCGCCTCGAAGGGGATGGAGCCCATGCCGGCGAAGGGGTCCACCACCAGCGGCGGGCCTTCCGGGTGGGCAGCGCGCACCAGCTTGCGGGCCGTCTCGACCCAGCGGGGCTGGATGGAGGCATCCCAATCGGCGAACTCGCCGATGAACTTGAGAAGGGCCTGGCGGAGCGCCATCTGGTCCGACAGATCGCGGGAGGAGTACCAGGACAGGGCCTCGCGGGCGCCCTGCCGAAAGGTCTCGGGGCATCGCTCGTCGACTGGATCCGGCAGGATGGTTCCGAGGAGGACGGCGCGGCAGGCGGCCAGGGGGCGCGTCGCCCACCAGACGTGGAGGGTGTGGAGGTGGCCCTTCCGTACGTTCTGGTCCCGGCGCGAATGCTGCGAGATGACCCCGATGGGGAACTCGTCGGTCTCGATAAGGCGGCGGACAGCCCCATCCATGTCAGTCACTCCCGTTCAGGCACGTCAACGAGGCCGGACGTGAGGCTGTCGAACTTCGCCCTTCTCTCCGCGTAGGCTTCGACGGTAAACCGTTTGCTGCATTCATCGGGGTCGGACCTCCTACCTTCGCGTCCGACGACGACGCGGCAGGTTGAGCAAGAACTCGGCCAGACTATACGTCGCCGCTAACACCAGCGTCACTCCGCCCGAAGCGGCGGCTACCTCCATCGCGACAACGTAGTCGCCTTGCCCTATGAGGTTCGCGGCAAGTAGCGCCCCTGGGGCCATGGGGACGAAGGCTACCATCCGAGCCTCAGCAAAGATGGACGAGAGCCTCGTCTTGTCGGTGCGCCTGGACAGACTGAAGGGCACGTCGAAATCGAGAAGCGACGCCACCGCCGACTGGGTTCTGGTAGTCCCGGCGGCAACTATGGACGCGACCTGAACCCAGGCCGCTATCTCCTCTTCTGACAGCTGCAGCTCCTCTCGGTTCAGGTATATCTGCCAGAGAAGCGCAGCCAGCGGAGGAGAAAGAGACACAAGCGGCCAGTGGAGCGCACGCCTCGGGGGCCGGGCCCGCCCTATCGGCCAGTAGATGCCCAAAGCCGACGGAAACGCTTGCCCGCCGATCAAGCCTTCGAACATGGCCCGTGCAAATTCCGGTCCCTCAACGCTTCTCCCGAGCACTTGGCGAAGGCGCAAGACTTCCTTTTCAAGACGACCGTCCCAGGGAGGACCCCAGAAAAAGGGCCACTTCGTCAGTTCCTCCCAGATGAACGAGCGGTCGATTCGCCTCCAGACCCCAGCCCATCGATCGGAGGTCAGGACCGGCCCTGGAGCTCCGAGCAGCTCCGGGATCAGGTCGGCAAGAGGCTGATCGTCCGCGGCGAGTTCGTATTTCGGCATGGTGAGAACGAACAGGGGTGGCTGGCCACCCGGT
>CAZTUO010000617.1:0-1557 GCA_964616355.1 uncultured Nitrospira sp. | reverse complement strand
CGTCGCGGTTCTCCGTGCGGCTCACCGTGCCGAGCAGGCGCCGGTCGAAAAGGGTGTGGGCGTATTCGTGGGCGAAAGAAAATCGGCGGCGGACCGGGGCGTGGCGCCGGTTGGCCACGATGAAAAGCGCCGTCCTTCGGTTGCTGATCGTCAAGCCGGATACGTCATCGGGGAGATCGACGACCCCGGTGCGAACGCCTTGGGTCTCGAAGAGTTCCGGGAATCTCCAATTCAAGACTCGTGACCGCCCGGTTTCCCAACTCCATCTGCGCCACGGTAGAACGAGACACGCCGAGGAAACGGGCCACGTCGTCCTGCGTCAGGCCGCAGGCTTGGCGTGCAACACGCAACCTTGCGCCAAGTTCTTGAGCGGTGACGGGCACAGTGCCTCCCGCGCCGATGCGCTACTGGCACGTTAGCATTGCCCACAGGACTTTGTCAATATTCGGACATACGTGTTATGATCATCCGGTGGCTTCGGGCGGTCGTGGGAGCAATTATCCCAGAGGCTCAGGTCACGCACAGCAAAACCCATGAAGCTCGAGTACAACCAGAGGAACTTTCTTCGTCTCGTTCCTGCCGCGTTGCTCGGCAGGTTTTTCGGGATGCGCGGGGTTCTCCGCGAGATCGACTGGGAGGCTGATCCCGAAGTCGATAAGATCAATGAGGCACTGATGGCGTTGCCGCTTGAGGAGCGGCAGGCCATCGCCGTGGACTTCCAGGACGCCTACCGACTGGCCTCGCGCCAGGGCATTCTGATTCTGCTTGAGGTGGGCAGATCGCGGGGCCTGGATTTGACGCCGCTGGTGGGCAAGGCGCGGACGAACATCGAAAAGGTGTTCCGAGTGCTTCTGGAGCAGCCGCGTCTGTTCCGTATCGCCAGTCAGTTCGCCTGGGCGGACGGCCTGAAACGTTACTGGCACCGGCTCAACAACCTGCCGAAAGTCCAGGCGGTGTCCGAGCCCGCCGCGCTGGACGGGCTCCGGCAAGCGATCTCAGATTATTACGTCAAGAATGAAGGCCGTGGAGAGTTCTGCCAGATCGAGGTGGAGGAGCGGGGCGAAGCCCTCTACTTCCTGGTCTACCTGGCCGATTACCCGGCGGCCGTGGTGTGCTTCGAGGACTCGAACGATCTCAAGCGCAGCCTCCAGCAGCAGGCCTTCGACGTGGTCTTTATTTATTACGAACGAGAAGGGCGCCTGGACTTGTACGCCGAAGGCAGTTCGGAGAAGCGGAAGGCCCTGGCGCAGATGTTCGCTGAGCACACCTTGCGGGTAAAGGCTCCGCTTGATGAGGCCGCAGCGCCGGCCTTTGACCTCGAGCTTCTAAAGGATCCCGCTTTTCGTTTCCGGATCGAACGTGGGGACGGCATCGTGGCCATGCGCCCGCGCGCAATGGGTTTCAGCGAACCCCAGGGGGACGGTCACACCCTGGCGTTCTCCCTCAACGGCCGCGGCAAAGACGGCGACCTGTACGGCTGGATCGAGCGCGGTCTCAACCAAGTCAACCTTCCTCTGGAGAAGCTCAGGGTCACCTCGGTCACCATCCAGGCGATTA
>CAZTUO010000616.1:0-1557 GCA_964616355.1 uncultured Nitrospira sp. | reverse complement strand
GGCTAGCAGCCTGTGTGAGTTAGGCCCGCGCCAGCATGGAAAAGCGGGGTGGGCGTCGAATTGGTCGCAACATGGAGACCAAGACCTTTCGCCCATACAACCCAGATCAGATGTACTTGCTGCCTCCGTCGCTCAAGGACTGGCTGCCACCGGATCACCTGGTCTACTTCATCTCCGACGCCGTCGACCAGCTTGACCTTTCTGCCATCTACCGGTCCTACGACAACCCCAAAGGCTACCCGCCCTACAACCCCACCATGATGGTCAAGGTACTGTTCTACGCCTACTGCCGTGGCATCCGCTCCTCGCGGAAGATCGAGCGGGCGCTGTACGAGGACGTGGCCATGCGCGTGCTCTCGGGCAACCAGCAGCCGGACCACTGGACCATCGCCGCCTTCCGGCGGCGTCACCTGGAGGCCCTGGGGGAACTCTTCGTCCAGACGGTCAAGCTGGCGCGGGACGCTGGCCTGGTGAAGCTGGGCCACGTGGCCATCGACGGGACGAAGATCAAGGCCAACGCCTCGCGGCACCAAGCCATGAGCTATGGTCGGATGAAGCGGGAAGAGGAGCGGCTGCGTCAGGAGATCGAGCGGTACTTCCGGGAGGCGGAGGCCGTCGACCGCGAGGAGGACCGGCGGTACGGGGACCGGCGGGGCGACGAACTGCCGCCCGAACTGTCGGACGCCAGGCGGCGGCTGGAAGTGATCCGCAAGGCCAAGGCTGCGTTGGAGGAAGAGGCGCGGCGGCGGGCGGAGCTGGAGGAAAAGGAGGGGAAGCCTCCCGAGCCGCCGGACAAGGCGCAACGGAACTTCACCGACCCCGAATCCCGCATCATGAAGAGCTCCGAGGGCTCGTTCATCCAGAGCTACAACGCCCAGGCCGCCGTGGACGGCCAAAGCCAGATCATCGTCGCCGCCGACCTGACCAACCAGGCGGCCGACAGCCCCCATCTGAAGCCGCTGGTGGAGCAGGTGGAGCGGAACACCGGCCAGCGCCCCAGGGAGGTCTCCGCCGACGCCGGCTACTGGAGCGAAGCCAACGTCACCGCCCTGGCGCAGCAGGGCATCGAGGTCTTCATCCCCCCGGACAAGGTGCGGCACAGCGAGTGGCGGCAGTTCAACCCGCCCCGGGGCCGGATACCGGCCAACCTGAGCCTCAAGGACCGGATGCGCCGGAAGCTGCGGATGCGGCGGAGGCGGGAACGATACCGGCTGAGGCAGACCTCGGTGGAACCGGTGTTCGGGCAGATCAAGGAGGGGCGGGGTCTGCCGCAGTTCCTCTTGCGCGGCCTGGCGGCGAACCGGGCGATGTGGGGTTCGAGTGCGCCGTGCACAACCTGCTGAAGCTGTTCAGGGCCGGGGTGAACTGGGGAACGGCGGCGGCCATGGGGTGAGGGGCCGGCGGACAGGCCCTTGCCAAGGCCGCCGCGGTTCAGCGGGCAACGGCTCCTACCCGTCCCGGCCGCACATCGGTCAAGCTGTCGACATTACCCGCACAGGCTGCTAGCGGGCTCCTCGCCGTCCAGCGCCTCCAGCTCCAGCACGGCCGAGCCTCCGT
>CAZTUO010000615.1:0-1557 GCA_964616355.1 uncultured Nitrospira sp. | reverse complement strand
AGCAGTCCTGGTACTCGGCTTCCTTGTGTTCCAGGACACCAGCACCACCAGCGCCTTCATCGGCCACGATTGCCACGGGTGTTCCCCGGTCTGGAACCCAACCACAGACCAGGAGCTGTCCAGCACAACCCCCAGCGCCAACGCAGACCTGACGCTGACGCTGGACATCCCCAGCGGCAACCTCAACTTCTACGGCATCAACTTCAACACACCGCCTAGGGCGGCGGTGTGCAGCGGGCCCGACCATCCCACGCCCTCCGGCGCTCCCTGCAACGGGGCACAGCTCGGGGATATCGTGGGGAGCCTCAGTTCGGCAACGGCTTTAGGTCTCACGAATGGCCCGTGCAGTTCCGAAATCGGCGTCGACTTTACACTCATGAACGCGACGGTGGACATGTCTCTCAGCAACCAGATGGCGCCGACGACGCCTGCCAACGCCGGAACTCCCAACAACACTGCCACCGGCCGGCTGACCCCATACCTCATGGACAACCCGCCAACCAGCGGCAAGGGCTCGCCGGCATCCGGCACAGGCATCAACAACGACCTGCCGTCCGGCGTGGACCGCTACCCCACCTTCCTGACCACCATGTTCCCCGGCGTGCAGCCCCTGGCCCGCTACTGGGGCGGCACAATCGTGGCTGGCGGGGCCGTCACCCTGAACTTTTTGGTCTTCGCCCCCGGCGCCCTGGGCAGCATCCCAGCGCCCAACCCCCTGCACGACATGGGCCTGGCTGACCTGGGTTACACCTCCATCACCGTCCTCAACGACCCCACGGCCCCAGCGGCCCCGGGCGGCGTGACGGACTTCTGCTCGCGCCTTCACACGGAATCGACAATCTTTGGGATCACCCGAGACAACCCCTGCACGGAGACGCCGGGCACAGAGACCAACCCCGACACATGCGGGGCCAACGACGACCAGATCGACGCGAGCCTCTACAACCCAGCGCCTGGCGGCCAGACCGGCCGCACGCAGTACGCCAACCCGCCTGCGGGCACCCGCCTGTACACCACCCTCCACATCTCCCAGCGCGACCTGGACGGCGACGGCTACGAGAACGGTTTCGATACCTGCCCGTACACCAACAGCTTGCCCTTTAACCCCCGGGTGGGCGGCTCCACTGGCGACGCCGATATCGACATGATCGACGACTCCTGCGACGGAGTGAGTAATCCCGGCGAAACGAACCAGGACGGCGACGTGGACGCCGCCGGGACGGCCTGGCTGAACGCCGGGGACAACTGCCCGCAGGTAAGCAACGGAGACCAGGCGCAGGCCGAGCTGACCGAGCCGGACAACGTGGCGCGGCCTAGGGGCGGCTCCCAGGACGACAGCATTGGCGACGCCTGCGACGGGGCCGAAAGCGGGGCGCAATGCTCCAACAGCACCGATGACGACGCCGACACGCTGGTCAACGACGGCTGTCCGCAGGTCGGCTCGTTCCCGGAGAAGGGCTGCCTCAACAACGTGGACGACCCTGACGAGGACCTGTCGACCTCCGGCGACCAGCAGGACGACACCGTGGTCAACGATGGCTGCCCCAGCAGCTCGCG
>CAZTUO010000614.1:0-1560 GCA_964616355.1 uncultured Nitrospira sp. | reverse complement strand
CCTCGAGGGAGAGGCTGGAGGATCCCGGAGCGAAGTATTGGATCACGCCGCTCCCGCCGACTTGGGCCGCCTGGGGGACGGCGCGGCGCTCCTGGAGCAGGCCCGGCCGCTGCTCGGCCTGGCGGAAGAGTTCGATGAGGATGGGGATCTTGATGGCACTCCCCTGGGGAAAGACCAGGCCGTCGTTGACGCCCACGCGCGAACTGTCGGTCAGGTCCACGATCTCGGCCCCGAGTACCCCGTCGAACTCGTCCGCCAGGACCTCGAGTTCGGCGCGGAGCTTGTCCTTCAGGATGGACCGGTGGGGTTCCTGAGCGCTCGCCGCGGGTGCCAAGCCGGCGAGGAGGCCCACGAACAGGGCCTTCGCGATCGCGCGCCTAGGTCGCCGCATGGCTAACCTCCGAGCCACAGGGCACGGCATGCCGGCGGGGCGCTGCGGGGTCCCGAAGTGCGCCTTCCCCTACTCCGCTTCCACCTCCGCCTCGGCCGATACCGCCGGCGAGATGAACGGCGTGGGCACCCCTGGAGCCTCTTCCGGCGGAGGCGGCGGCGGCTGGAAATCCGCGGGCGGCGTCACCTCGATCTCGGAGTACCGGTAGATCCCGGTGCCCGCCGGAATGAGGTGCCCGATGATGATGTTCTCCTTGAGCCCCAGCAGGTCGTCCTTGGCGCCGCGGATGGCGGCGTCGGTCAGGACCCGCGTAGTCTCCTGGAACGACGCCGCCGAGATGAACGACTGCGTCGTGAGCGAAGCCTTGGTGATGCCCAGGAGCAAGGGCTCGCTGGTGGCCGGCTTGCCGCCCTTCTTCACCACACGCTCGTTCTTCTCCCGGAAGGTGAGCCGGTCCACTGCTTCGCCCTCCAGGAAATCCGTATCGCCGGGGTCCACCACCCGGACTTTCTGCAACATCTGCCGCACGATCACGCCGATGTGCTTGTCGTTGATCTTGACGCCCTTCAGCCGGTAGACCTCCTGGATCTCGTTGACCAGGTACTCCTGGACGGCTCGGGGACCCTTGATCCTCAAGATGTCGTGGGGGTTGACGGGCCCTTCGGTGAGCCGATCGCCGGCCCGTACCCGGTCGCCCTCGTGGACCCGCAGGTGTTTGGAAGCCGGCACCTCGTAGAGCTGCGGCTCTCCCTGGTCGGGGTGCACCAGGATCTCGCGCTTGCCGCGCTTGATCTCGCCGAATTTCACCACCCCGTCAATCTCCGAGATGGTGGCGGGGTCCTTGGGCCGGCGCGCCTCGAACAGCTCGGCCACGCGGGGGAGGCCGCCCGTAATGTCCCGGGTCTTGTAGGCTTCGCGGGAGATCTTGGCCAGGATTTGCCCGGCGTGGACCTGGTCTCCGTCGTCCACCGTGAGCTGCGCGCCTTCGGGGATCACGTAGTCCCGCACCTTCCGCTCCCGGTCGCCCTTTTTCTGCACGATCTCGATGTGCGGGTGCAGGCGCTTCTCGCGATCCTCCACGATCACCCGCTGGCGCAGGCCGGTCAGCTCGTCCAGCTCCTCGCGGACGGTCTCGTCTTCCACGATGTCCACGAACCGCACGGTCCCTG
>CAZTUO010000613.1:0-1578 GCA_964616355.1 uncultured Nitrospira sp. | reverse complement strand
TCCCAGGTGAGCAGCCCCGTGTTCTCGACGTCCCGCGGGGCCTTGAACCGGATCAGGATCTTGCTGAGGTCGTCCGCGCCCGTGAGCGTCTGGCGGACGACCTTCCGCTGCTTGGTCTCGCCGTTCTTGTTGACCAGGGTCATCTGCTGGGTCTCCTCCTCGTCCTTCGCCCGTTGGAGGTCCCGCTGCTTCTTCATGATCTCCAGGCCGGTGGGCTCGGCCCAGGCCGGGCCGGCGAGGACCAGCCCCAGCAGAACCGCGAGAAGCCCCAAGCCCAGCGAGCGCGACGGCGGTCGGTGTCCGATGTACATGGTCTTCTCCGCTCCTTTCGGTTGAACATCACGGTCGCCTAAAACAACCTCGTCAGCTTGAAGTAAAACCGGTCGTTCCTCCGCCACTCGCCCCAGAAAGTCGTCTGATTGCCGGAGAAGGTGTCGAACCCGGTCTCCACCGTGTAGTCCTCGACCGGCTTGACCGTGAGCTGGTACTGGATCCAGTAGTTCGCCGATTCAGACCAGTCCATGGAGCCGACGACCCGGAACGTCGTCTCGCGGTTGAAGGTCCGGTCCGGATTGAAGTCGAACTCGAACCCGCCCGAACCGGAATTGGTGAATCCGTTCAGGAAGCTGCCGGTCACGAGGTAGCGCGGGTTCTGGGCCGAGATGAACTCCTGGCGGTTGTACTCGAAGTGCACCGTGAGCTTGCGGAGCCACTCGGTGACGAGGTCGTCCCGCGTGTAGCGGGCGCCGATCATGCCCTGGAAGCGGCTGTCCTTCGCCTCCCGGTCGGCGAGCTTGAAGGCCGCCTCGCCCTTGATCACAAACCGGTCCACCGTGGTCTCGAAATCAAAGCCGGGTACCTGCATGTGCCGGTACACGGGAACGAACGTCGTGGTCGAGCCGCTCACATCCTTCCGCACGATCGGCAAGTACTCGAAGCCTTCGAAGTAGCTCGCCGAGACGTCCACCTTGCCGATTGTCTTCCGGAGCCGGACCGCGTACTGCATGTTCTTCGCCTCCCGGCCGGGCGTGATGCGCTGCTGGACGTTCACGCCCGCCGGCACGCTCTCCCCGACGCCCGGGATCGGGGTCGGCGCCGGCGTCCACCGGCTCTCGAGCAGGGGATCGCGGGCCGGGGTAAAGAACGGGATGTAGATGAACGTCAGGTCCACCGGCCCCGCGGGCGTGTCGAAGGTCTTGTCCAGCTCGCCCGAGTACACGGGGAGCTTCTGGCGGTCAATCACGTCCAGGTAGTCGTAGGGGCTCATGTTGTCCGTGGGGCTGTAGATCTCCGCCTGGCCCCAGGCGTAGATCAGCTTGCCCACGGTGAGCTGCGCGTCTCCCGGCAAGCTGAGCTTGAGATAGGACTCCATGAGGTCCACCATGCGCCGGTGCAAGAGGTTGTCCGGCACCCGCGTGCGCACGCCCCGCGTGAACCGGCGGTCGTCCTGTCGGGCCTCCCCCTTGATCGAAAGGCGCGCCCAGTCGGCCAAGTCCCGGTCCAACTGCAGATGGAAGATGCCCTCGTTCCCGACGTTCCGCGGATCGTTCGGCGTGTCCCGGAAGAAGGCGAAAGACT
>CAZTUO010000612.1:0-1581 GCA_964616355.1 uncultured Nitrospira sp. | reverse complement strand
GAGCACGCGGTTGAACCGCGACATGACCAGCAGCACGGCGTCGGCGAGCGGCAGGGCACCGCCGGACAGCGAGGTCCCTGAGCCGCGCGGCACGACGCACAGCCCGGCCCCGTCGCAGTAGCGCGTGGCGCGGTTGACGGCGTCGCCGATCACGGTGAACTCCATGCGGTCGTTCGAGCCGATGAACCCGTGGAGGATCTCACCGCAGTGGACCCCGATCCCCATCGCGCAGGTCACCTGGCCGAGGCTCCGGCGGGCCGCGCTCACCGCGCCGGCCGCCTGCTGCATCTCTACCGCGGCCCGCACGGCCTTCTCCTGGTGCTGGTCGTCGGGCTGGGGGCTACCGAACACCGCCAGGATCGAGTCGCCCACGAACTTGTCGACGGTCCCGTCGTACCGGAAGATCACGTCCACCAGCGCCGAGAAGTAATGGTTCAGGAGGTCGCCCACGTCCTCGGGGGCCATGTCAGCGGTCAGCCGCGTGAAGCCCCGGACGTCCGAGACCAGGACCGTGACCTCGGAACGCTGCCCGCCGAGCCGGAGCCGCCCGCCGCGGGCCTCCTCGAGGAGCCGGTCCCGGACCCGGGGCGAGAAGTTGGTGAGGAGCCGCTCCAGGAGTAGCGTATGGCGGCGCAGCTCCTCCTGGCTCCGGTGCTGGGCGATGGCCATCGCCGCCTGGTGGGCCACCGCCGTCATCAAGCGGAGGTCGTCGGGGCCGAAGGCCACGCAGCTCTCGCAGTTGTCGACGGCGATCACGCCCAACGGTTCTCTCTTCCAGACCAGCGGGACGTACATGCCGGAGGCCAGCTCGGCGCTGGTCACCGTCACGTCCCCGCCCCGGCGCCAGATGAAGGCCTCCTTCGCCTCGAGCGCCCGCCGCGCCAGGGTACGACTCACGAAAGGGTCGCCGTCGGGCACCTGCGCCTTGAGCAGGAGCCGCCCGCTCCGGTCCCGCTCCAGCAGGGCGCCCCGCGTGGCGCTGGGCATGATGGCCACCAGCCGCTCGACGATGATCCGGAGCAGGGCGTCCAGGTCGGTCTCCCGGCCGAACTGGAGCGGCAGCTCGTAGAGCCAGGCGAGCCGGCGCGCGGCCCCGGTCTCCGCGCCCGGCCCGGCGGAGAAGACGGGCTGGTCGGCGTCCAACCGGGCGGTGATGTCCACTGCCCCTCGCGGGACCGGGGTCTCCTGGACCGGCAGCTCCACGGCCGCCACCGTGGCGTCGGGGTCGCTCCCCGCCGGCGCCGGGATCCCCTCCACCCGGAGGACCGTCTCCCCGATCCGCACCAGGTCCCCCGGCCGGAGCCGCCGCGGTCCCCGCCCCTTGATCTCCACGCCCGAGACCACGGTGCCGTGACGGCTGTCCAGGTCCTCGATCCAGTTCTGGCCCGCCTCGATCCAAATCCGCGCGTGGGGCCGCGAGATCCGGCTGTCGGGAGTCAGGTCGAGATCCACGGTCAGGCCCGGCTTCGGCCGCCCCACCAGCACCGCCGGGACGTCCCGCTCGAACACCGCGTTCCTGCCGCCCTGGGTGTAGACGATCCGCATGCCGGCGAAGTTGTCAGCCAGCGCGCGGCCGATGGC
>CAZTUO010000611.1:0-1582 GCA_964616355.1 uncultured Nitrospira sp. | reverse complement strand
CGACTTCACCTATCTGAGCAAGATCGAAAACGACAAGACGGAGCCGCCCTCCGTGGCACTCATCACCGAACTTGCCCACGTGCTTGACGCGGACCCCAACGAGCTGATCACGCTCGCCGGCAAGGTGCCGCCCGGGCTCGAGAAGACCCTGAAGGAGAGCGAGCCAGCCCGCGCGTTTTTCCGCTCGGCCTTCGACAGCGACTTGACCGGGGAAGATTGGAAGAGGCTCTTGCAAGAGTTGAAGCGCAGGAGGAAGACGAGTGAGAATCCTCCGAAACCAGGAGATTGAAGAGATCGCGGCGTCTCGGCTCGCCGAACTCGAGCGCCGGCTCGGGCGGCCGCTGTCGCCGCCGATCCCCATCGACCTCATCGCCGAGAAAGTCCTCGGCCTCGACTTCCTCTGGGAGCCCATCGACGAACTGCCCGGCGAGAAGATCCTCGGTGGGCTCATCGCCAAGAAGCGCCTGATCGTCCTCAACGAAATCCACCGGGACCTGTTCACGGAGAAGCCGGGGCTGGAGCGCTCGACAAAGGGCCACGAGATGGGGCACTGGGACCTTCTGATCGATAAGAGCTCGCTGGACCACCCCACGCTGTTCGATGTCGAAGGCGAAGGCCCTATTGCCCACCGAAGCTCCCCGGCCGGTGAGGTCTCCGTCATCAAGGCGCTCTCGAGCGACCCGGAAGGCCTCGAGCTTCTGCGAAAGATCCAAGCCCGGGCCGACGAGCCCGACGAGGCCAGGGCCGTCAACCGTTACGCCGCGGCCCTCTCGATGCCCGCGGACATGATGCGGGCGGACGCCATGAAGATCGACCGGACGCGCTGGCCGAACCTCTACCGGCTGGCAGAGAAGTACGAAGTCACGATCACCGCGCTCCGCGTTCGGCTTGAGCAGTTGGGGTTGCTCTTTGTCGACGAGCACGGGAACCTTTACGAGTCACGCGACGCGGCGTCGGGGCAGATGAATCTGGGCTTCTGAGGGAGAAAACGTAATGGCCTATACGGACGAAATGCTCTCGGCCGTCTACGACCGCACCTCGGGGTACTGCCACATCTGCGGAAAGAAGCTGGCGTTCACGAACTACGCCAAGCTTGGCAAGCGTGGCGCATGGGAAGTGGAGCATTCAGTGCCCCGAGCCAAAGGCGGAACAGACCGGTTGAACAACCTTTACGCCGCCTGCATCACGTGCAACCGTGAGAAGCGCGACGGCTCGACCAGGACCGCACGTGCGCTGAATGAGCGGACAAGAGCGCCCTTGTCGCGAAGCAAACGCGCGGAACAGCGAGCGACCAACACGGCGCTCGGTGCTGGGCTCGGAGCGCTTCTTGGCGGTATGGTCCTGGGCCTTCCAGGGGTGCTGATCGGTGCCGGCATTGGCGCGGCCGCTGGCAAGAGGGCGAAGGTTGGTTAGATCTGATCTTTTTTTGAATGCATTTGTTGGGTTGAAAGTCAATGCAATCGCGATTGATAAGGAGATGACACTGTGACGAACGATTACGCACCCAGGCAGTTCCTGCGGCAGGTCCACAACGCGCTGCTGCGGGAGTACTTCACCCAGCGCAATGTGCTGGGCGAAGTCG
>CAZTUO010000610.1:0-1598 GCA_964616355.1 uncultured Nitrospira sp. | reverse complement strand
CGGACCTCGTGGCCAGGACCGGAGTCAGGCCGGGTCTGGCGGCGATCCTGGTCGGCGACGATCCGGCGTCCAAGCTGTATGTGAAGAACAAGCAGAAGGCCTGCGACGCCGCCGGCATCTACGTGGACGAGCACAAGCTGCCGGCCACGACAACCCAGAGTGAGCTGCTGGCCCTGATCGAGAAGGTGAACGCGGACTCCAGGGTGCACGGCATCCTCGTCCAGCTCCCCCTGCCGAAGCAGATTGACAGCAAGGTCATTCTGGACGCGGTCTCGCCGCAGAAGGATGCCGACGGATTCCACCCCTACAACATGGGCCGGCTCGTGGAAGGCATGGCCCTGTTCACGCCCTGCACCCCCAAGGGAGTCATCGCGATGATTGAGTCCACAGGCGTGGCGATCGAAGGCAAGCGAGCGGTGGTGGTAGGGCGGAGCAACATCGTCGGCAAGCCGGCGGCCTTGCTTCTGATGCACCGGAACGCCACCGTCACCGTGTGCCACTCCAAGACCCGTGACCTGCCGGCAGTCTGTCGCGAGGCCGAGATCCTGGTGGTCGCGATCGGCCGGGCGAAGTTCGTGACCGCCGACATGGTGCGGGAGGGGGCCGTGGTGATTGACGTGGGTGTCAACCGGCTCGAGGACGGCACCTTCGTCGGCGACGTGGATTTCGGCCCGGTCAGCCAGCGAGCGGGCTGGATTTCGCCCGTGCCCGGAGGAGTCGGGCCCATGACCATCGCGATGCTGCTGGACAATACGCTGGAGTCGGCTAAGCGCGCAGCCGGCGTGGCCTAGGACGGCGCGGGATGGGGAACAGCTCGAGACGGCTCAGAGACGTGCTTGCGCAGGGCGAGTTCGCGGTGACGGCCGAGTACAACCCGCCCAAGGGCACGAACGTCACCGCCCTTCTCGAGAGCGCCAAGGCCTTGCTCGGGCGCGTGCACGCCGTCAACGTGACCGACAACACGGCGGCGGTGATGCGGGCGAGCTCGATCGCGGTCTGCCGGTTGCTCTACGAGATGGGGCATGATCCGGTCATGCAGATCACCTGCCGGGACCGCAACCGGCTGGCGATCCAGACGGATCTCCTGGGGGCGCACCTGCTCGGGATTCGCAACGTGCTCTGTCTCACCGGCGACTATCCGACGGTCGGCGACCATAAGGACGCGAAGCCGGTCTATGACCTGGACTCGGTCCAGGTCATGCAGACCGTCCAGAGCCTCAACCACGGGCGGGACCTCGCCGGCAACAAGCTCGACGGTGCGACCGATTTCCTGATCGGCGGCGCCGTCACGCCCGAAGCCGACCCGCTGGGCCCGATGCTGGTCAAGTTTGAGACCAAGGTCAAGGCCGGCGCGCAGTTCTTCCAGACCCAGGCCATCTATCACCCGGAGCAGTTCGCCTCGTTCATGCGGGCGGTGCGGCCGTTCAAGGTCAAGGTGCTGGCGGGCATCCTCCTCCTGCGCTCGGCAAAGATGGCGGAGTTCATGAACGCGAACATCCCGGGCATCTCGGTGCCGGACGAGATGATCGCCGAGCTGCGGGCCGCCGGCGACCAGCGCGCGCTGGACGTGGGGGTCGAGATCGCCGTCCGTACGATCA
>CAZTUO010000609.1:0-1603 GCA_964616355.1 uncultured Nitrospira sp. | reverse complement strand
CCATGAATTGGACGACAAACCGTACTGCGAGCAGGACCTCCGTTAGGCCGGCCGCAAAACAAAGCAGCAACACCAGCCGTCCTTTTGTCAGTCTGAGGCTGGACAAGGACGGGGAGGAGGTGAAGGCACTGTCCTTTGCCAGGGCGTCGACGAAGTTTGCCATGGGATTCCTTCTTGGGGTGTCTAGCAATCCAAGGGTATTCAGCCAGCCACTAGAATCGCGTCACGAGACCTGCAAACGACGTTAAGGAAACAAAACATAAGGGGAGACTTCGATCTGCGTCGGGCGTCTCACCTCCGCCTCCAGCCTGGCACCGGCGCTTAGGGAAAGGAATTACGGGCGGCTGACAAGCGCGTTACACCACAAAGTCGCTCACGGCGGCATGCCTGACCCTGGCTTGGCCAAGCCTCGCGTTCAGATGTGAGACTTCTGTAGCCTCGCGAGGGATGCTTGAACGTCCCGTTAAAGCCAAATCTCGCTACTCTCGCTTCGGGAAACGTTCTGAAAGCAGGCGCAGGTCTCATGAGCAGCAGCCCCTTTAGCGTCCTTCGGGGCGAAGCCCTAAAAGGTCACCTTGACGTCATCCTCCTCTCCGTCCTTGCGGAAGGGCCGGCATACGGATATGCCATCATTAGCAAGTTGGAGGAGTGGACCGGCGGCGAGCTGAACCTCTCCGATGGCACCGTGTACCCTGCTCTGCACCGGCTCGAAAACGCAGGCCTGCTCAAGAGCCGCTACGCCGTGGAGGCAGGCCGGCGCCGGCGCATCTACTCGCTCACGGAGCGGGGCCAGGCGGAATACCGACGGCTACGGGATGAGTGGATGGCGTTCACCGAAGGCGTTCAGCGCGTTCTCGAGCACGCCGGCGGCGGCTCCAACAAGTAGCGATTCTCTTACACCGCAAGTGTAAAAACATAACGATCTTGTATTACGAGGGATTGAACTCCCTCCCTGTCCGCCGATAAAGTCCCGCGAGGGCAAGCGCCGGACATGAGACCACGGCGCGACCCCAGGCGTGACAATCGGCCAGCACGCGTTCCAGCCCCGCCCCTTCAGCACTTCCCGCTCCTGCTCGGCGGCAGGCTCGCCATGCGCGCTCTGCCGCGTTCGTCGCGCACAAGATCGAGTCTTCTCGGGAGACCGTCTGAACGACATCATCGGGGGGAGTCTGCCCGGGGAGCGCAAGTAACCACCGGCTAGCCCGTCGCCGGGGCTGCGGCAACCCGCCCGGCCCTAACCCGCCGCGAAGCTGACGGACCCTCGGCTTCGGCGCTCCGCGCCGCGGCTTAGGTCCCCGTGTGCCCCGCGCGGCGTGCTTCCGGGACAGGGAGGCGCAGATGAATATCGAGATGAGCCG
This sequence comes from uncultured Nitrospira sp., assembly GCA_964616355.1. Lineage (GTDB taxonomy): Bacteria > Nitrospirota > Nitrospiria > Nitrospirales > Nitrospiraceae > CAZTUO01. The sequence goes on along the minus strand of CAZTUO010000609.1, from coordinate 245 downwards.
GCGATCGTTCCTCAAAGCGGCAGCGGGCGCGGCCGCCGCCAGCGGGCTGGCCGTCACCGGCCTTGGAGGCGTCGCCCAAGGCGCGCAGGCGGCCAAGGCGCAGCAAAACGGCGCCGTGTGGGTATGGCAATTCGACCGTGACGCCCTCGCCGACCAGATCCGCGAAGCGCTAAGCCAGCGCTCCCTCGGCGTGATCGTCAAGACGCACGATGGCCTCGACTGGATGGCGAAGTGGGATCGCTCCG
>CAZTUO010000608.1:0-1603 GCA_964616355.1 uncultured Nitrospira sp. | reverse complement strand
TCAGCGGGTTGCAAGCTCTTCGCAGCGGAGGGAGCCCGTGTGCTTGTGAACGACGTGAACGCGCAGGGCGCTGAGCTGGTCGCGAAGGAGATCCGGGAGGCGGGGGGGCAAGCTGTGGCCGACACGAACTCGGTGGCCTCCCCCGAGGGATGTGAAGCGATCCTAGCTCACTGCCTGGAGACCTTAGGCGAGCCTGACATCCTGGTAAACAACGCGGTCATCCTCCGCGACCGCATGCTCCACAACATGACCGACGAGGAGTGGGATGCCGTTATCCAGGTAGGGCTCTCTGGCCCCTTCTGGCTCACGCGAGCCGTGGTGCGGAGGTGGCGGGAGCAAGCGAAGGCGGAGATCGCCGAGCTTGGCAGGCCTGCAAAGCGGCGCAAAATAATCAACCTCACCTCGGCGGCCGGGCTGCGGGGCAATCCGGGACAGACGAACTATGCGGCGGCAAAAATGGGGCTGGTGGGGATGACCAAGACGTGGGCTAAGGAGCTAGGCCGGTTCGGCATCTGTGTGAACGCGGTAGCCCCCGGCGCTTGGACTCCCGTCACCGAGGCGCTGCCTCTAGGGCAGATGCTCAAGGCGGGCGGCGACCTCAAGTATCAGTTCTTCGCCCTCGGGGACCTGGCCCGTCCGGAGGACGTTGCCCGGACTTGGCTCTTCCTGGCCTCCGAGGCGTCGGACTTCATCACCGGCCAGGTGGTTGCGGTCGATGGCGGGGGGCTGATCTGAGCTTGGGAGGAGCGTGAAATGGGCGCGCTGAAAAGGGAACTTGTGGGCAAGACCTACCCGGCGCAGACGTACACGGTTACCGCTGAGGCTACCAAGCGGTACGCGCTGGCCACGAACGATCCCAATCCCTGGTACCTCGACGAGTCGCGGCCGGGGGGGATCGTGGCACCCCCGCTTTTTGCAGTGGTCCCCGCGTATTCATTCCTGACGACGGTCCTCACAGACCCAGGCCTTCAGCTCCCTCTGGACCGGGTTCTCCATGGCGAGCAGGACATGTATTTCTTCTCACCAATCCGACCCGGGGACGTACTGGTCAGCTCGGGTCGCGTGGCCGCGGTCGAGGAGCGCTCGACGGGAGAGACGCTAACCGTCGAGGTAGTATCGCTGACGGAAGCGGGCGAGGAGCGGGTCCGCCAGCTTCTCACGGCTTTCATCCGTGACCCTTCACGCCGCGGGGGCGGCAGGGAGCAGGTGGCGGACCGGGGGGCTCCCGTAGCCCAGGCCGTTATGCAGGTGACTGAGGACCAGCCCTACCGGTATGCGGAAGCCTCGGGGGACTACAACCCACCGCACGTAAATGAGGAGTTCGCCAAGATGATCGGGTTTCGTACCGTCATCCTCCAGGGGCTCTGCACCATGGCGTTCGCTGCCAAGGCCGTGGTTGACGAGCTGTGCAGGGGGGACCCCACCCGCTTGCGGCGGCTCAAGGTGCGGTTCTCGAAGGTGGTTTATCCGGGGGACGTGCTCACCACCAGGATCTGGGAGGAGGCGGCGGGGCGGTATGCGCTCGAGACCACCAACCAGGACGGTGGGCTGGTCATTCGAGATGGCGTGGTTGAGATAGCTCAATGAACTTCGCCTTCTCTCC
>CAZTUO010000607.1:0-1603 GCA_964616355.1 uncultured Nitrospira sp. | reverse complement strand
CGTACCCTCCCCACCGTCCAAATGGCGTGAATCCTCGAAAGGGGATTAAGACGGGCGCCACCCACGTGCTGATCATCGTTACCTCGTATAAATCAGTTTGTGCTCACCCGGTTCGACGGACCGGGTAGAGTAGCGGCTTGGACAGTCGGGGCGGCCGATGCGTTTCCTGAGGCATAGGCCTCCTTGAGGAGACTGCTGCCCCGGCGGCCCGAGCAGCTACCCATGAGCAGGTTGTGGTTCCGTTTTCGAACGCCACCCATCACCAACGAGGCTGTAGGCGTCTCGTGCTGTCCGGGGAACAACCCGACTGCCCCATCCAGCTGGTGGGAGGCAAAGCCATGATCGCGGTGGGCATTGACGTCGGCAAACGTAGCCATGAAGCGTGTTTCCTGGGCGCCGACGGGCGCGAGGTCTGTCGTCCCCTGCGCTTCGCCAACACCGCCGGTGGGGTGCAGCTGCTGCTGGAGCGCTTGCAGACGCTCGCGGAACCGGCCACCATTGCCCTGGAGGCCAGCGGCCACTACTGGCTCGGGCTGCAGCGCGCCCTGGTCCAGCGAGGCCTGGCGGTCCAGGTGATCAATCCGCTGCAGACCCAAGGGCTGCGCACCGCCGGGGTCCGCAAGACCAAGACGGACCGGCGAGACGCCTTGGTGGTGGCTGACCTGGTCCGCATCGGACGGGCGAGGGCGAACTCCGTGCCGGACGATCCGATCCTGCAGCTCCGGGCACTGACCCGCTTCCGCTGGACTCTGATCGACCAGATCGGGGACGCCAAGCGGCGCATCCTGGGCGTGCTGGACCAGGTCTTCCCCGAGTTCGCCGACCACTTCAGCGACCCCTTTGGCACCAGTGCCCGGGAGTTGCTCGCTCGCGCCGCCAGCGCCGCCGAGTTCGCGGCACTGGACCTGGACGAGCTGACCACCCTGCTGCAGCGCGCGAGCCGGCAGCGCTTTGGCCGGGACAAGGCGAAGGCCATCCAGCGCAGCGCCGCCGACTCCCTCGGACTGGCAACGCTGGGAGCTGCTGCCCGCCTGGAGATCCAGGCCCTGCTGGCCCAGATCCGTCTCTTGGAAGCCCACGTGGCCCAGGTGGACGCGGCGATTGCGCCGCTGCTGGCGCCCCTGGACCAGCACCTGACCACGATCCCCGGCGTCGGGACGGTGCTGGCCGCGACCATCCTGGCGGAGATCGCCGACATCGGCCGGTTCCCGAGCTTCCGGGCTCTGGTGGCTTACGCCGGCCTCGACCCCAGTGTCTTCGAGTCCGGCCAGTTCCAGGGCAAGCGGCAGCATCTCTCCAAACGCGGCTCGCCTTATCTGCGCCGGGCGCTGTATCTGGCCACGCACTCCGCCTGCCTCCGCAACCCCGACTTGGACGCCTACCTGCAGCGCAAGCTCGCCGAGGGCAAGCCCTACAAAGCCGCACTCGTGGCCACCGCACGCAAGCTCTTGGCTCGCATCTACATCGTCCTCAAGGAGGGCCGTCCATTTGAAGTCCGTGACTCTACCCATCCTCAGCAACCCAAGTGACTTGACTTTCCATAGCAGGTCTCCTCATCGCGACTCGGCGACGAGGATCGCTCAGCACTGTGGGGTGGGTCAAT
>CAZTUO010000606.1:0-1610 GCA_964616355.1 uncultured Nitrospira sp. | reverse complement strand
CGGACGAGGAGCGGGAAGAGATCGCGAGGTCGCTCCGCAAGCTCATCTCGCACCATGCTGAATTCCCGGACGCGGATTGGGCCCTCCCCCTCCAGGACCTCGACCGGCTCCGAGACGTGTACGCCCGGCTGGAACCGCAAGGGATCGTGAGCCGCTATGCCTGGCTGTTCTCGGACCGCCCGGAGCTGCTGGATCCGACCCCAGGCGGTTGGCAAGAACGCGAGCGAATCGCAGCCACGCGCCGGGTCGGGGCCCTCACAGAGGTCTTTGGAGCGGGAGGCCGGCCGTCTTGGAGCTGGCGGAGCGGGCACAACGGCCCTGGACGGTCGGCGTGGCCCTCGCCCATAGCGATGTCGGGCTGGCCGACGTGGAGATCCTGGCCCCCACGCTCGGGGGCCCGTCGCCCTCCCTCCGCGAGATGGCGTTGGGATTCGTTCATGCCCGGTCCCTGGCACGCGGGCAGCGATGGGTCCGAGAGCTGCTGGATGATCCTGGCACGGCTGACTGGAGCGCGGCGCTCAGGGGGAGGACGTTCTTGTTCCTGCCGTTCGGCCCGGGGACATGGGATTTGCTCGGCACTCAGGACCAGGAGACGCAGGATGCCTACTGGCGCGAGGTCTCCATCCTGGGCCTCGGCGAGCTCCAACCGGACGTCGTCGAGAGAGCCGTAGCTGAGCTTCAGGCCCGGGGGCGCCACGGGACGGCCGTCGAGCTCGTCGCGCTGTACGGACGGGAGGTGCGGGCCGAGCTGATTGCCGATGCGCTGGAGCAGCTCGCCGCCCACGGGCCGGGGGATGACGTCACGTGGGCACGCATCGCCTACGAGGTTGCCGACCTGCTCGGGCGGCTCCAGCCGAGCGAGGGGGTACCCCTCGAGCGGATCGCACGTCTGGAGTGGACGTACCTCGGTCTTCTCGACGATGCCACGCCCCGGGGCGAGCGTCTGCAGCGGGCCCTCGCCTCGGACCCAGCCCTCTTCGTCCAAGTGATCCAGCTCGTCTACAAGTCCGAGACGCCTGAGGAAGGGAAGGACGGGGCTACAGGCAGTGCTGACGGGTCACCGACCCCAGGCGCTGGAGAGGATGACGAACGACGCCGGTTGGCGGCCAGGAGGGGGTTCGACCTGCTCTATGCGTGGCGGGTTCCTCCCGGACTGACGGAGGAAGGACGGGTCGATGGCCACGCTCTGCGCGAGTGGATCAGGGAGGCCCGGAGGCTGGCGGGTGAGGCCGGACGCGGTCGGGTCGCAGACTTGCACATCGGACAAGTCCTCGTGCACCTGCCCGCGGGAGCGGACGGGATCCGCCCGCCTGAGACCGTCCGGGATCTCCTGGAGGAGCTGGAGAGCGAGGAAATCGAGAACGGGTTCCACCTCGGGGTCATGAACAGCCGTGGCGTGACCTGGCACGCACCGACCGAGGGGGGCCACCAGGAGCGGGAGCTCGCCGCGAGATTCAGCACCGAGGCCGACGCCGTCGCTCGCTGGCCTCGGACGGCGCGCCTATTGCGACAACTCGGGGGCTCGTACGAGGCTATGGCTCGGGCTGAGGACCTCAACGCGGAGCTGCGCGACGAGGAGCTTTGGGGCTGATCCGCCCGCGGATCCCCGT
>CAZTUO010000605.1:0-1610 GCA_964616355.1 uncultured Nitrospira sp. | reverse complement strand
GCCGGTGGGCAGGAGGCGGGAGGCGATCGGGGTGGAGGCAGGAGGCGTTGCTCGGCTGCGGACAGGTTTGCAGGGGCTGAGCCTGCTCGCGGCGCTGGGCGTGCTGGGGTGCGCGGGGGGCCAGATCACGGCCACCTTCCCGCAGAATCCAGACGTGCCGCCGCTGGCCATGCGGCTGCTGCCGCTCCGGGCCGCGCTCGTCCTGCCCCCCACCGTGACGGCAGCGACCCAGGAGATCAAGGTCGGCTGCAAGCTGACCCTCGGCTACGACGCTACACTGACCCTGCCCTTGGGGCGGGAGATCGAGCGCCACGCACCAGTGATCTTCTCGCGCGCCTTCGAAACGGTGGATGTCGTCACCGACAAACAGGCCGTCCTCGCCTCCGGGCAGTACGACGCGCTCATCGAGCTGGCGCCACCCGTGTCCCGGATCGAACAGAAGTGCGATCTGCAAAACGCCTATTTCTTTCTGCTCCCCTTCGCCCCCTACCAGCCGTGGCTCGCGCCCTTCATGACGGGCTACGTCTCGCTCAATGCGGCCGTCACTGACGGGCGCGGTCGAGAGGTACTGGCCAGCGGGCGGGTTGAGCCGCAGGGAGGGGTCTTCAATTCGGCGTTTCTGATCGGAGGCCCCACAGCCGACGAGGTCGGGCTCTCCTTTGAAACCATTTTGCTCAACGGCCTCACCGAATTGGCTCGGGTCCTGGGGACGAACGCCAAGCTGCGGCAATACGCCTCGGCCATGTCTCGGCCGGTCTCGACGCCGGCGCCCCCTGTCACGCCCCAGAAGCCCCTCGTGGCCAGTACGGTCAACATCGAAGAGGTCCCCCGGTTCAAGGTAGGTCCCCGCGAGCAGGACGTCGCCGTCGTGATCGGCGTCGAGAAGTATCGCGATCTCCCCAAGGCGGAGTACGCCGAGAATGACGCCCGGCTGGTCAAGGAGTACCTGGTCGCCATGGGCATTCCAGAGCGCAACATCGAGCTGCTCGTCAATGAGCGGGCCACCTTTTCGAGCTTCAAAAAAACGTTCCAGACCTGGTTGCCGAACCACGTCTCGCAGGATAGCCGCATCTTCATCTACTATTCAGGACACGGCTCACCCGATCCGCAAACGGGCGCCCCGTATCTAGTCCCCTACGACGGCGACCCGGAGTCGTTGCCGGATACGGGTTATCCGCTCAGTCGCCTGAAAGAAAACCTGAAGCGTCTGGAGGTGGCTCAAGTGACGGTCGTGCTGGACGCCTGCTTCTCTGGCATGGGCGGCGAGCGCACCGTCATGGCCAAGGGTGCCAAGCCGATGGGCCTGGTGGTGGACGAAACCAGGACGTTCCCTCCTCACGTGGCGGTCCTCGCCGCAAGCCAGCCTTCCCAGGTGTCCTGGGCCTATACGGAGAAGCAACACGGCCTCTTCACGTATCATTTTCTGAAGGCCCTTAAGGAAGGGAAGACGGATCTGCCGGAGATCTACCGTGTCGTCAAGCCGGCAGTGGAAGACCAATCCAAACGGGACAAGAACGCCAGGCAGACTCCTCAACTGACGCCGGAGCCCGAGCGGCTGAAGGGCTGGAGCCTCGTTCGCTGACGGAGGCTCATGGCGGGATGGGCGGGCT
>CAZTUO010000604.1:0-1613 GCA_964616355.1 uncultured Nitrospira sp. | reverse complement strand
CTGCAGACCACGCCGGCGATCCAGCCCGGCAACAGCGGAGGTCCGTTGGTGGACCAGCGGGGCAAGGTGGTCGGGGTCAACACGCGGGGCTCACTCCAGACCCGCTTGTTTTTCGCGATCGAGGCGCCGCGGGCACTCAAGGTCGTGGACGACCTGCTGGCGAATGGCGGGCGGGTGAGACGGGCCTACTTGGGAGTCCAGATCGTCCAGGCATACGAAAAGGTCTGCGACGAGAAGACCGGCCAGTGTATTCCGCGCCGGCCGACGAGCGAGCCGATGTTGGTCGCCGCCCTTCCCAGCTCGCCGGCGGCCCAGGCGCTCGGGGAGGCGGCGGGAGCCGTCATCCGGAAAGTGCAGGGCGAGCCGGTCCGGACCGTGGACGACGTGTGGGGGGCGCTGGAGCGGGTGCGGCCTGGCCAGCCGGTGAGGCTGGAGTTGGCCAAGGAGACCGGCGTGCAGGAGGTGGTTGTCCAGGCGGGCGAGCTGACCCCGGAAGCCCTGGCCGGCATTGGGACGACCCTGCTCGACCGCACCGGCCAGGTGCGCGTGATCGGGAGCGTCGGCGGAACGGACGGTGTCTTTGCCGAGCTGCCGCAGCCCATGGAGATTGAATTTCTATGCCCGGCACAGGGAAGGCAGATCAAGGAAGAGAAAAAGACGGCCAGCAAGCTGCGGCTTATCGCGGTCGGGCCCCTCTCGCAAGACAGCCAGGACCGCCTCTGGCGCCTGGACAACCTGGAGGACCTCGGGGCGGCCCTCCGGCTGCAGAGCATGAACGGCATCCTTCTTTTAATCACTGAGCTGGACGGGTGTCTTGCGAAACTGCCGTTTACGTTCTCCGACGACAAGGAGATCCTGGGGCGGACCCTGTTCTATTAGCGCCGGCTGAACGGGTTCCGGACTCGATGAGCCGCGCCTCGCGGGCGCAGCTTGTAGCCCCAAGGAGAGCCGAGGTGGAACAGAGGCCTCGTGGTCGTGGCAGCACGGCTTTCGAGAAAGGCTGGGCCCTGCTGGCCTGCCTATGGCTCTGTGGGGTCGGCCATGCCCTCGTTCCGCCGCATGCGGTCGCTGGCGAGCCTCCTCAGGAGACGCCAGACTGTCAGCTTTCCGAGATCCGCGACGAGGCCGGGGTGGTGTCAGGGGTGACGGTCGGGCGGTTCTCCTTTGCGACGGGGCCGGCGACGACGCGGGCCCTGCAGCCTGGCCATGGGTGGGAGCAGGCCGTCCAGACGCTGGTCGCCCGGTACGTGGAGGTCTGCCGGCGCTACGAGGCCGGGGTCATGGCCGAGGCCGAGTTCGACGAGCGACTCCGCGAAATCGCCGAGCTGCACGGGGAGGCCCAGGCGCTCGAGGCCCGGCTGCTCGAAGCAGCCAAGAGCCGGGCGATGACGGCCGAGGCGGGGCCGCTCGACACGGCGGTGAGGGACTGGGTGAACAAGGTCGGCGCGCTCGAGCCGCTCGAAGGCTTGCGGGGATGGCTTCCCCCGGAGCCTGTGAAGCCGGGGGCCACGACCGGCACGGTCGGCGCGGCCCCGGACCGGCCGGAGGACAAACCGTAGCGGACGAAAAGGAATTCCATCTATCGAGGGGAGGACCAACACATGAGGACGGCG
>CAZTUO010000603.1:0-1617 GCA_964616355.1 uncultured Nitrospira sp. | reverse complement strand
TCGACGTGTCGGCATTCTTATCAGCGCTACCTCAATGCCGCCGGATTTGGGTTTATACGTGATGAACAGCTCCCAGCCGAGAGCTTTCGAGAGGAAGTGTGATCGCGCTTCCGCTTGGGACCGTTAGGGCTGTCGGGATGATGCTTGTCTAAAGAACGCGGTCGCGTCCGCGCAGGACAAATCTCCTTATCACATCCATGGTGGTCGTCACGGCGGCCCAGACAACGAAGGGAACCGCCCAGTAGGCGAGGCCACCGAAACCGAAGAGTGAGAGATCGTGACAGATCACCGGCAGATCAGGACAGGGCCCGCCGTAAGAGGGCGGATGAATGATCCGGACCGGCAAGGTCTCCCAGGCCGCCGCGAGCCAGAGGCCGAGCAAGGGCGCAGCGCCCCGACCGACTGCTTCCAGCCACCCGCGCCAACCTATGGGCTTGAGCGCGCTGAGCGCCACACCGGCCAGGCCCCAGCCGAGCAGGAAGAGGGCGGCGCCCGCGAGCCAGTGCCAGGTAAATCCGCCTGTAAAAGACATGAAGCCGCAGGGATAGGGCCCAGTGGCGCACCTGAGCTTGATCATGAAGAGCGTCGAGAAGGCTGGAAGAACCAACCAACCGCTCGCTCACTCGACGCTTGCGCACCGCCACAATGGCCAGAACTACCCCGGCCGCGCTCAGGAGTGCGATCGTGAGATACAGCACCGCGGCCATGTCACAACGTCAGCCAGTAGTAAAGGAGCCCCACGTACTCGGTGAGAACCGCCTTTCGGCCTATGTGACTCTTCCACCAGGCCTCGATCGAGAACCCGTGATCCGAAGCCGACACCCCGCCTATGGTGACCGAGTCATCCCGAAGAACCCGACGGAAAGTCCAGAGCGCTCGCCTGAGATGGTAGGGCGAGGTGACCACGAGAACCGACCTGAAACCACGCTCTTCCACGACCTCGCGAGTTGCAAGAGCCTCTTCCTGGGTCGTGTAGGCGGGCCATGGCGGGGCCACTACGCGCTCAGCCGGGACGCCCAGGCACTCGTAATCCCGGAGGCGCACATCGGAACCGACAAAAAGCACCCACTGCGCCTGACCTTGCTTGAGCAGCCCGACCGCCGCCTCCTGCCGCTCCCGATCGCCTCCCAGCGCCACGACCACGTCTGCAGACTGAAGCGGACGTTCTACGACCAGCCAGCGACCGATGGCGACCAGAAGCGGCTCCCGGAACCAGGCGAGCAGCCCGATGGCCATGAGGAGCGTCACCGCAACGCTGACTGTCCACTTCCGCTGAATCCTCAACTCTCCCCCTACGCGTCGCGCCTTCGGCTCCTGTAACAGGCGACGGTCACTGGCACCCCCTCCTCGAAAGGCACTTTGGGTTCCCACCCGAGGAGCCGTTTCGCCTTCGTACTGTCCAGGGCGATCCGATCCAGCTCGTCTGGCCGTTTCTGACTGTAAATCGGCTCCACCGCCACACCCGCGGCCTTGCGCACCGCCTCAAAGACCTGCCGCGCGAGGTGTCGGTCGATCTGGTGCAGTTCTACGCCCGCTACCAGGTCGCCCGGCAGATATTGAAGCAGGCGAGCGCCCTGCGCTGCGAGCAATTGCGGGCCTCGTTCCAGGACCTGATCG
>CAZTUO010000602.1:0-1618 GCA_964616355.1 uncultured Nitrospira sp. | reverse complement strand
CTTCTTCGTGACGGTGACCGGCAACCTGAAGGTGATCCGCGGGGAACACTTCGCGGCGATGAAGGACGGCGCGATCGTGTCGAACTCGGGCCACTTCAACGTGGAGCTGGACATCCCCGCGCTGGAGAAGCTGAGCCGGAAGCGGCGGACGATCCGGCCCGGCGTCGAGGAGTTCACGCTGAAGAGCGGGAAGCGGATCTGCCTGCTCGGCGAGGGGCGGCTCGTGAACCTGGCGCTGGCAGAAGGGCATCCGTCGAGCGTGATGGACATGAGCTTCGCGAACCAGGCGCTGTCGGCGGAGTTCCTGGTGAAGCACTACAAGAAGCTGGAGAAGAAGGTCTATCCGGTGCCGCCGGCGATCGACAAGGAGATCGCGCGGCTGAAGCTCGCCGGCATGGGCGTCCGGATCGACAAGCTGACGAAGGAGCAGACGAAGTACCTGGCCTCGTGGGAAATGGGGACGTGACGGAGGGCCGGGGCTGCCCTGCTCAGCAGCTCCGGCTCGACCGCACTAAGCCTCGCCTCTGCTGGGCTGCGGAACTCGTTCCGTCCTCGGCTTCGCTCGAACGGAACTTCGAACAGTCCTCGCCGTCCGCCATAGGCGGACCGCATCGGCTCGCTAAGTCGCAGGCGGCGCGCACAACCGTGGCGCTCTTTATTCATCGCACCGTGCGCCCCTCGCCTTCGCTGATTACGCGAGGCAGCCCCGGCCCTCCATTTCCTCTGTTGGCCACTCGCTGCGATCCATCCCTCTCCGTCCCGCAACTACAGGAGAAAGTTCTGAAATTCCTCGACAGTGAGGCCAGCTTTTCGAACGAGGCTCCGAAGCAGACCGGGGCCAAGTTCACTATGGAGAGGAACGGTCAGCACGACGGGATTGCCCGACTTGGTAAGCGTAACGTGGCTGCCTCGTTGGCGATCTCGAATCCATCCCGCCCGCTCAAACGCGCGAATCGCTGATTCTCCGGAGCAGGCAGGCAACCTGGTCACAAGGTCGCCACCTCAACTTCAGCCACTTCAAGTGCGGTGGGGAGCCCGTGGATTCTGCGGGTCTCGAGACTGGCGAGAATGGCTTCGCGGATATTGGCCAGCGCCTCCTCTCTGGTCTTCCCTTGGGTCAGACAGCCGGGCAGGGCTGGACATTCCACGACAAAGTAGCCATTTTCATCTTTTTCCAGGGTCACGAGAAATTTCATCTGACGCCTCCAGGCTCTGGCTCACACAGAGTATTATCCCAATGCCAGATCACGTCAAGGAGTATCGCCAGGTCATCGTAAGCCAGTTCACGCCGGCCTAGCTGACTATCGGCTGGTCGCCTTCACGGATCACCGGAACGGCGACCGGCCCCCTCTCCGCTAGCTACGCACTTACTCCTGCGATTGCACACGCCTTCGCGACCTAACCCTCCGATCCCACCAAGCCCCCGAAACACTCCCTCTCCCCTTGCGGGAGAGGGCGGGGGTGAGGGGATGAGCGGCCCTTCCCTCGGTACGTCTCACGAACAGACCGCCTCAGCCGCTTCGCTCCTCCCTTGATTCTGCTGGTTCGACAGCGCCTGACGGGCGGGAGGTCTTGTCAATAGGTGTGGAAATGGAATCAGGCGGCAACCTCCTCCGGC
>CAZTUO010000601.1:0-1622 GCA_964616355.1 uncultured Nitrospira sp. | reverse complement strand
GTTCTACGACGGCACCACCTTCCACCGGGTGATTCCGGGCTTCATGATCCAGGGCGGCGATCCCAACACCAAGGACCCGAAGAAGAAGGAGATGTATGGCATGGGCGGTCCCGGCTACTCGATCAAGGCGGAGTTCAACGACATCCCACACAAGCGCGGGATCGTCTCGATGGCGCGGGCGCAGGATCCGGACAGCGCGGGCTCCCAGTTCTTCATCGTCGTGGAGGACTCGCGGTTCCTGGACGGGAAGTACACGGTCTTCGGCGAGGTGGTGAAGGGGATCGGCGTCGCCGACAAGATCGTCCAGCAGCCGCGCGACGCGCGCGACAACCCGATTGATCGGATCGAGATGAAAGTGGAGATCGTGGAATAGCCTCGGCTGGCCACGAGAGGTGAGCGAGACCAGGCATGGCGCTCAGGGGCGGTGGTGCGCATGAGGCAGCGCCTGGCCGGCGTGGAGGTGGCTGGGCGGCTCGGCCGGGCCGGCGGCCGGCGGCGGCACGAGCTGGCCGGGCAGGAGAATGCGCCCCTGTCGCTGCTGGTGGGCGAGCTGCTCGGCGACGTCCGGATGGTGCGTCCGGATGTAGCCGATGAGCGCATTCAGGAACCGCTGCGACTGGAAGGTGCCGCCGGAGACCTCGGTGATGAACTTGCTCACGCGGTCCAGGACCTCCGGGGCGAGCTGGCTCTCGACCGGCTGCGGCAGCTGCTGCGCGACGAAAGCCTCGTACTCCTTCTTGAGATGCTCGGCGAACACCGGCATGGAGGCGGAGGGGACATGCAGGGGGCTGAGGCTGCGTCGCAAGGCCTGGACGGCGGCGAGGACTTCCGCGTCCTGCCCGTCGCGACGCCCCTGGAAGTAGCTGAAGGTGACGACCTCGATCAAGTTGAAGAGGGCGGCGGCCTTTTCTCCGCCCAGCTCGAACAGATCCCGGTAGAACTCCCGCCGCGGTTGGGCGAACCGGTCTCCCAGCCGTCGCTGCTGATAGTCGTTGTTGGCGTCGAGATAGGTGCAGTCGGCTGGGCAGGCGATCCGGACGAGTCGGTACTCTCCGCAGCACTGGGTACAGATCAAGCCCGGGGATCTGCCGGGCGAGTCCCCCCCGCCGGGCGGATAGCCGGGACAGGGCCGCTTGCCCTTGCGTAGGCCGCAGTAGACGCACTTGCTCATCGGCGCCCCTGTTCCTGCTCTTGCTCCCCTTCCTTGCCCCCCATGAACGGGAATCCGTAATCCTTGAGGGTCCGCGGCTTCTTGTCGCGCTTGACGGGCGACTCCAGCCCGTTCATCTCGGCCACGTGGGCGTCGTGGTAGGGCACCAGGATGAGATGGTTCTGCCGATCCACGCTAATGTCGGCGGGAGAGGGGAGGAACTCGGCGATGACGTCGAAATGCTGGTCGGACCGCATGCGCCAGACTTTGCCGGCCGTGAAATCGGATACGTACATGGTCCCCCAGCTATCGAAGTCCACGCCGGTCAGGTGCTGAAACCGGGAGGAGAACCAGGAGTTGGAGACCAGCTCGGTGATCGTCCCGTCCGGCGCGACTTCGAGGATCTTGCCCTTGTTCCAGCTCACGGCGACCAGCCGACCCGTCTTCGGATGCACCGCCAGGCAAGAGAGCG
>CAZTUO010000600.1:297-1626 GCA_964616355.1 uncultured Nitrospira sp. | reverse complement strand
ATCTTGTCGTTCCGGTAGACTTGGACGTCTTCCCCCAGCTCCCCGAAGTACTGCACGAGGTTGTAGGTGAAGGAATCGTAGTTGTCGAGCAGTAGCAGCATCGTTGATGGACCAGCTCTTATTTATTCGAGACCCCACTCCGCCAGCTCGATCGCCCGCATCATGGCCCGCGCCTTGTTGCAGGTCTCCTCATATTCGCGCTCGGGCTCCGAGTCGGCGACGATGCCCGCCCCGGCCTGGATGGAGGCCTGGCGGCCCTTGATCACGATCGTCCGGATATTGATGCAGGTATCCATGTTGCCCGAGAAGCTGACATAGCCCACCGCGCCGGCGTAGGGGCCCCGCCGGGTTGGCTCCAGCTCCTCGATGATCTCCATCGCGCGGATCTTCGGCGCGCCCGACACGGTGCCGGCCGGGAAGCAGGCCCGCATGACGTCATAGACCGAGCGCGAGGGGGCGAGCTCCCCCTGCACCTGGGAGACGAGATGCATCACGTGCGAGTACCGCTCGACCTGCATGAATCGGTCCACCCGGACGCTGCCCAGCTTGGCGACGCGGCCGACGTCGTTCCGGCCCAAGTCCACCAGCATGACGTGCTCGGCCCGCTCCTTCTCGTCCGCCAGCAGCTCCCGCTCCAGGGCGAGGTCCTGCTCCTCGGTCCCGCCGCGCCGCCGCGTCCCCGCGATCGGCCGGACGGAGATCCGGCCGTCCTCGCACCGGACCAGCGTCTCCGGCGACGAGCCCACCAGCTCGACCCCGGCGACCCGCAGGTAATACATGTACGGGGAGGGATTGACGACCCGGAGCGCCCGGTAGATCTCGAACGGCGGGGCCTGGATGCGCACGTCCCACCGCTGGGAGACGACCGCCTGCACGATGTCGCCCGCGCGGATATACTCCTTGGTCCGCATGACCATCTTCTCGAAGTCGGCCCGGCTCATGTTCGGGGAGAACGCCAGCGGCGTGCGGCGCGCGCGCGGCCGGTGCGGCCGCAGGGGGCGCCGCAGCCGGGCGATCATCCGCTCGATCCGGGCCACCGCGTCGGCGTAAGCCCGTCGGACGTCCGCCTCCCGCTCAGACCGCACGTGCGCGTTCGCCACGACCTGGATCTTCTGCGCCACACGGTCGAAGATCAGGAGGGTGTCGGTCAGCAGGAAGGCCAGCTCGGGCAGCCCCAGCCCGTCCTTGCGCCGAGACGGGATCGCCTCGAAGTGGCGAACGACATCGTAGGCGAGGTACCCGACCGCGCCCCCCACGAACCGCGGGAGCCCCGGCACCGTCACTGGCCGGTAGGCTGCCATCAGGTCGCGGATGCAGTCCAGCGGGTCG
>CAZTUO010000600.1:0-287 GCA_964616355.1 uncultured Nitrospira sp. | reverse complement strand
CCCCCACCCGGCTGGTCACCGCCCCCCGTCGGCCGCGGCCGGCCTGCGTCACGAGCAATTTCCCGCGGTCTTCGTGGACCGTGAGCGGGGAGCCGCCGCCGAGGAAGGAATACCGCGCCCAGTGCTCGCCGCCTTCGACGCTCTCCAGGAGGTAGGCACAGGGCCCGTGGTCGATCTTCCGGAACGCGGAGACCGGCGTCTCCAGGTCGGCCAGGATCTCTCGATACAACGGGATCAGGTTGCCCTGCGAGGCCAGCGCCAGGAACTCGTCGAAACTCAGCGAATAA
>CAZTUO010000599.1:0-1626 GCA_964616355.1 uncultured Nitrospira sp. | reverse complement strand
CTTCCTGAGGCCGTTCTTCAATGCGACTTCCTACGCAACTGTGTGAGAATCGAGAGAAAGTAACTATGAAGAGCGAGTGGAGGGCGAAATCGTTTAACGAGGTCTTCCCCAGGCTGCGAGTGAGTGTGTGCCACGCCTGCCAGTTGCGATGCCTGTTCTGCCATAGGGAAGGTATTGCCAATCACTGGCGGCCCCTGTTTTTTGATCTGCGCTCCTTCGAACTGCTGATAGAGGCATACCAAGGCGTAGACGGGCGTGAGATGATCTTAACGGGTGGTGAGCCCACGCTTCATCCCTATATCGGGGAGTTGCTGCGGATCGCGGGATGTCAGCGGCGGTGGCGACTCCTGCTTCATACGAACGGCCTCGCGATGGATCGCGTGTTGCCTGCGTTGCGCGCTGGGCTTATAGACGAAGTCCGCGTTAGTCTTCACACGACGGATGACGCTTATGGACGAAGGTTTCTCGGTGCGGGCTGGTCGTTCAAAGCAGTTTCGGCAAATATTTTGGCAGCCCGGAACTGCGGTGTGGCCGTCACAGTCGTCTTTACGTACAGCCCTGACACCGCAAGATTCTTGGCGGATGTCGTCCGGTTTGCGGATGCCGCTGGAGTGAGTCTCTTGGTCGTAGATCTCATTGGCACTCGGTGGATGCGCGTGCGACGAGCTGCCAAGGGACGAGGTCTAGAAGACGTGCTTGAGACCATGCTTGCCTACGCGGAGGTTGTGGATTTTGACGAGGAGCGCGGCGGATGCCGGCTCCTGAACCTCCAATCGCGTCGTGGGTGCCTGTGGCAAATCAAGGACATGAACTTCGGACGGACATTCGCCCCGGCTTGTGCGGGCTGCACGTTGCGACCCGAGTGCGGCGAAGGCGTTTATGCTTTGAGGGTTGACGCCGGGGGAATCTTCAGACCGTGTCTGCTGAGAAGCGACCTGGAGCGCTCCCTGTCGGTGCCCTTCGAATCGAAAGATGCGGTGATCGACATGTTCAAGTTGATGCTGAGGTTGATGGCCCAGGCGCCGCTTGCCAGTCCCCGGGCAGCAGCAGGCGAACTGGTCAACTTGGAGCCTGTCACGAGGGGTTAACAAGCCGTGTCGAAAATTGCGAGTAGAACTATCCAGCCTAAAATATCGCAACTGATAGGTAGCATGTCCATGGGCACACACCTCCTTGTGCAACGGCAGTAGGTGCTCTTGGACCACGCCGCTCCCGTCAAGGCGCATCGCTTTCCCCTGCTGCACGATTTCGTTGGACAGACTTTTCCGAATAGAGCCTGCTGGTCTGATAGTTTGATTCGAGGAGGCAAGAGTCAATGCGGCTTTGCACACATTGCGGTGCGAGAGTTCATGATACTTACAGGTTTTGTCAAACATGTGGAAGGCTAGTTAGCGAGTGGACAACTGAGCTGCAGAAGCCGCTTCAGGCAGCTGCGTTAGCTCTCGAGTTGGCCGGGCCGAATCAACCCGGATTTCCGATTTAAACATTTCCCTGCAGCTTTGTAGCGTTCTTGGACGTCTTTATTCATGCGGGTTCCAATGGGATCCAGCCCTTTTGGAGAGCGAAACCCCATGGGTGAGAAACAAAACCAGCCCTTTCAGCTCTCCTTCCACCCCTCTCTGAAGG
>CAZTUO010000598.1:844-1634 GCA_964616355.1 uncultured Nitrospira sp. | reverse complement strand
ATGACGTCTCGCAGTATGTGATGCCGGATGGGGCGCCGGAGCCGGGCTGCGTGGTGCCTCCCGATGCCCCCACGGCCTGCACCACCCCCCAGATCCACTGCGACCAGAACTTCGAGGTCCAATATGTGGACGGGACGGCGATTCCCGTCTCGTGTCCACAACGGACCCGTTACATCAGCTGTCAGATCGAGGACACCTGCGCGCCGTATTTTCAGCAAGGCACCTGCTACACGACAGCCAGCCGGTGCGGGCAGGTCGACCCGGAGGGGCGCTGCGTGTGGTTCGAGCAGACGCTGACCTGTCAGACCGCCGGCCGCTGCCTGAACGAGCAAGCCGTCACGCTCTGCAACCAATGCGGCGACGAGAACAGCTTGGTTCCGTTCTGCGTGGCGGAAGGCGGCCCGCCAAACCAGAATTTCGCGAAGGCGGCGGGGTATACCGAGCTGGTCCAGCAATTCCGGCGGGGCTTCGACACGGAGTCGATGACGGTGTTCCCGGGCAAAGAACGGCGCTGTCAGTATGCGACCGGGTTAAATTCCACGCTCTCGGGGATCCAGAACGGCGTGACGATGGCGGCGATTACCGCGATCGCCTCCATCGTCACGGCCGGGGCGGGCACCATGGCGGTCGCGATGGCCGTGGCCAGCACCGCGGCGAGCGGCGCCCAGGGCGGCATGCAGGGCGCGGATGCGGGGGCCTGGAACTGCTGTGCGCTCACGGTCATGACCCCCACCAATGTGGGCTATCTGGCCACCAACCTGGGCTATGTGGTGCCGACGGCCATCAAAAC
>CAZTUO010000598.1:254-820 GCA_964616355.1 uncultured Nitrospira sp. | reverse complement strand
ATGACTTCGCCACGAGCGCGATCGGGCGCGCGGAGGCCGCCAGGGATCAGCTCATCCAGATGGAGGCCGGCTATCGGACCGCCGGCCAGGAGCTGCTCAATCAAGGCAACACGATGGCGGGCCAAGAGCTCATCATGAAGGCCGATCGGTTGCAGGACACGATCCAAACGATGAACGACAACATCAGCAGCGCCCAAAACCTGGCCAATTCGGCGAATCCGGCCGATTGGCAAGCCGCCTCCGGCATCGCGCAGGGAGCCACGGAGACAGGCAGCGACATGGCAAAAGACGCCGGAACGCGCCTGGGGTCGCTGGACGGAGGCAGTGAGTTCCTCACGAACATGGGCGTTGCCATCGTGGCCTTTGGCCTCAAGATCGGCGCGCAGATGATGAACGAGACCCTCTTCGGCGGCACCTGCGACGAGGACGACATCCTGCTGGCGACCGAGCGGCAGGCGAAGGAATCCGTGTACGTGGGGACCCGGTGCGTGGAGTGGCTGGATCTCGGCTTTGCCAGAGGATGTCTGACGCGCGAGGAGGCCTGGTGTTCGTTCGCCTCGATCCTG
>CAZTUO010000598.1:0-233 GCA_964616355.1 uncultured Nitrospira sp. | reverse complement strand
CAACAGGAGGGGCGGCGCCAGATGGGTCGCGATTTCGGCGTGTTTAATGACGACCGGCAATCCGTCGATTGCGGCGGCTTTACCATCACGGATTTCGCCACCTTGCGGTTCGATCAGATGGATTTCAGCGACTTCTATGCACATGTCAAGCAAAATTTCGCAAATGGAGAGGAAATGGAATGGATCGGGAAGCTGAAAGCCGGGCGGGTGGCCCCGCCGGGCGGCGGCTGAGC
>CAZTUO010000597.1:0-1636 GCA_964616355.1 uncultured Nitrospira sp. | reverse complement strand
GCCCGCAGTCTCCGAGGAGACTCGGGCTTCAGGGCCGGTTGGCGGCGGCCCACCATCCCGGAGGATGGTATAGCGGAGGCGAATGTGATGCGCAGCGTTAATGTCGGCGTGCTGCTCATAGCCGCAGGAAGGACAGACGAAGCGATGCCGAGACCGTTTTCCGCGCAAGCCGCAGCGGGAGCATCTCTGGCTGGTGTAGGCCGGATCGACATCGGTCACGAGCAGGCCGCACACCTGGGCCTTCTGCTCCACCGCGGACCGGATCTCCCGGCGTTGCCAGAGAGCGAGACGCCGACGCAGAGCTTCGCCCCGGACCTGGCCCCGCTCGGGCTTCGGGATACCCCGCAGGTCCTCGAAGACGAGGACTGCGTTGGCAGGAGCCCACTTCACGAGAGCCGAGGCCGTCTGACGGGCGAACGGGCGGGTGCAGTTGCGCTGCTTGCGGCCAAGCCCTTGGAGCCCGTGGCGGACACTTCTCGTGTCCTTCTGCTCTGCCCTGCGGGCCGCCAGTTGGCGCTGAAGGCGCGCTGGGGTTTTCTGAGTACGGCGGTTGGCCACCTGGACCGCCTTCCCAGAGGCAAAGAAGGTGTTGTCATCCGGGTCGATGGCGACCAGCGCGTTGGTCTCCTTCAGGTCCATGCCGACAGGGAGAACCCCAGAGGGTTGGGGTACGTCGAGGGTCACCGTCATGCGGCCAAGCAGCTTCCCGTCCCGCTCGCTGACGGTCAGGCTGTCGATCTCCTTGGCTTGTCGGAGGGTTGCCTTGAAAGCGTCTGGCACGGTGTAGGTCAGGCGCTGGCGACCGGCGACGGTCCAGATCGAGAGCGTTCCATCAGCACGGAAGTCAGCATCCCGACCGCGCTTGCCCACGAGGAACAGGGCGCGGGCCTTCCGGAAGGCGAAGGGGCGTCTGGCGGGCTTGCCGTTGCTTCTCCCGCTGACGTAGGCGGCGGCAACCTGCCGGATGGCCGAGATGGTCCTCTGGCTGTTGAGCCGGCCCTTGACCGCGTGATAGACGCGCTTCTGGAGAGCGATGGGGCCCAGCGGACGACCGGCATTGAAGGCCACGGGAGAAAGCTCGGTCTGGACCTGACGGAAGGCGTCGAGCGTCCGCCGCCAGTCTTCATCAGGGGCTATCAGGATGGTGATCGTCCGTTGAATGTCCATCACGGACACAGGAGAGCACGCAACGATGGACGATCCAAGGAAGGAGGCCAGCCCTGCGGGCTGGGCGCCCTTTCCCCCGTCGCCTAAAGGCGACACCCGCCCGCGCGCAACGTCTCTGCGGGCACGAGGAGCGGCACCGCCCTCAAGGCCAGTAGGCGGCGGGCACCAGAATCGGTCACCCTGGCGGAGGGGGGCCGAGGACGGCGCCGGGTACCGGCTCCGCATCCAGCGGCGGTCCATGGCTTCAGCTGGCTCCCGCAGCACCTCGGGCGTGGGACGACCAGGCGCGCAAGGGACGCGCCTGCGCGGCCAACGCTCACTTCGTCTTCGTCCGGTCCGGACGGCCGTAGCCTTGGCCGGGTTTCGGCCTCGGCGGAAACGGTTCGCCACGCGTGAGGCGGGGTCCTTCTTGGGACCTCCCGCCTCATGGGGGTTGACAGGACGTGCCCTCCAGCTAGGATGGAGATTA
>CAZTUO010000596.1:1046-1639 GCA_964616355.1 uncultured Nitrospira sp. | reverse complement strand
TACGGTATTCACCTATACCCTCGATCACATCGTTGCCGCCACGTATTCCACCGTTCCCGTGGCCCGAGCGGTCATTGACCTGGAAGGGGGTGGGCGCATCCTCACCCAGGTAGTGGAGTGCGATGCTGATGAGATGCGGGTAGGGATGCCGGTTCGATTGGTGTTCAGATGCATGCACGAGGGAGGCGGGTTTAAGAGTTACTACTGGAAGGCGGTGCCGGCATGAGAGAGAGGGTTAAGGATCGCGCTGCGGTGGCTGGAGTTGGCTGCACTCGGTTCGGGGAGCGCTGGGAGCAGGATGCCGAGGACCTGCTGGTGGAGGCAGTGGATGAGGCTCTTGCAGACGCGGGCGTGCGCCCCGAAGATATTCAGGCAGCCTGGATCGGATGCGCCTACCCCTTTTCTGGCATGGGGGGATCGGCCCTGGCGGACCCGCTTAAGCTATACGGAATCCCTATCACGAGGGTAGAGAACTTTTGTGCCACTGGGATGGACGCCTTCCGCAACGCCTGCCTCGCTGTTGCTGCCGGCGTGTATGACGTGGTGCTGGCGGCCGGGGTCGAGAAGATCCTCGATCAGGCCGCCCGGGGCCT
>CAZTUO010000596.1:709-1036 GCA_964616355.1 uncultured Nitrospira sp. | reverse complement strand
CGATACCGGGCGTGTTCCCCCCTTTCCTGGCGGACTTTTCGGCCCCTGGGCTCTTCGGGCTGCTTGGTGTCCGTCTCATGCACGTGTACGGGTGGACCCGGGAGGACTACGCCTTGGTCGCAGTGAAGAACCACGCCAATGGCGCGCACCATCCAAAGGCCCACTTTCAGAAGGCCGTCACGCTTGAGGAGGTTCTCGCTGCGCCAATTATCTCGTGGCCCCTGGGGCGGTTCGACTGCTGCGCGGTTTCCGACGGAGCGGCTGCAGCAGTGATCTGTCGTCCGGAGGTAGCCCGGACCCTCCGGCACCGTGACGACTACGTGCTGG
>CAZTUO010000596.1:0-699 GCA_964616355.1 uncultured Nitrospira sp. | reverse complement strand
AAGGCTGTTGCCATGGCGGTGGGGTCTGGCATGCCCTTCTACGATTCGGACTTCGGCTGGACCGGCTGGCCCTGCAACGAGCAAGCTGCTCGCCTAGCATACGAGGAGGCAGGTATTACCGATCCCAGGGCCCAAATCGACGTGGCCGAGGTCCACGACTGCTTCACCCCCAACGAGCTCGTGACCTATGAGGCCCTGGGGTTCTGTGAGCCGGGGAAGGGTGCCCAGTGGCTAAGAGAGGGGGGACCCTACCCCGAGGGGGAGCTGCCTGTCAACCCCTCCGGGGGGCTGAAGTCCTTTGGGCACCCCGTTGGGGCGACTGGACTCCGCATGATCTATGAGATCACCCGTCAGCTCCAGAGCCGGGCCGACGGGGTCCAGGTCCGGGACGCTGCCGTGGGCCTGGCCAACAACCTGGGAGGGGCGGGGGCCGTGGCCACCGTCACGATCTTGGCCCGCCACGACGCCTGAGATGGATCTGAGTTTCACTCCGGAGCAGGAGGCTTTCGCGAAGGCCGTGCGTGAGTTCGCGCGCCGCGAGCTCGCGCCTGGGTATTTGGAGCGCGCGCAGCGGGATAGGTTCCCCCGCGAGGTGTACCGGCGGATGGGGGAGCTGGGGCTGCTCGGGATTACGGCGCCTATCGAGGTGGGCGGCCAGGGGGCTGACCGCGTCACCGCAGGCAATGCCGCTGAGGAGAT
>CAZTUO010000595.1:0-1643 GCA_964616355.1 uncultured Nitrospira sp. | reverse complement strand
ATCCTACGCCGATCTCCAGTGGCTCTTCGAGCGGGCCACGCGGGCCGCCCATCGCGTAGCCGACGATAGGCGCCCGGCCTCTCACAGTGGCGGGGCCGCGCCGGTTTCCTACCGGACTTCCGGGTGACCCCGTTCGCCTCAATCGACTACCCGAAACCTAGGCCGCCGTCGCAGCAAGCGCAACCGGCGCGGCACCGCCACTGCCGCGCGGCGCGCACAGGCGCGAACGTATCGCCTTGACGGGGATATTGGCAGGGACTACAACAAATTAACGATTGCTCCCAGAGCAGCTCGGCTCGCGCTGTCATTCCGACCCGCGACGGCTCAGACATGCCCCAAATACGGTCGCTGCTACCGTGGGGAGCGGCGGCGGTTGCGGCCGCGCTGACTGAACTGTCAAACCGATCGCGACTGCTTTCCCGACCAGTGCTGTGGCGAGCCCGGGGGATTCTGCCACGTCCCGAGCGGAAACTGCGTCTGCAACTGAGCGCGGGGCGTCCACAAGTGTATCGTGAGCCGCCACAAGCTCCGGCGCGCCGCCCCACGCTGGCAGGGCGCCCGAGGTGGCTCTGCTTCTTGGCGGGAGTCGCACTCGCGGCCTGCGAGCAGGCGACGGACTTCGTTCGACCCCCCGGCCGAGACACCCTGAACGACGGAAGCCAGGGCGAAGTTCAGCGCGCCAGCTTCAGCGTGGAAGTTACCATGGCCCCGGAGGATACTGCCGTGGCGAGGGCCCTCCAGTGGCCACGGGGCGCCGTCCCCGGAGCAGAGGTCACCTTACGCCGGATGGGTGAAACCTCCACCCAATCCGCTCTGACAGATTCTTCCGGGACCGTGCGTTTCGCCCGTCTGCTACCCGGCACCTATTCGGTTTCGATATTTCGACTGCTCAACGACAACGAACGGGAACGTTTGCGGGCAACTGACAAGTCTCTCGACGATGTCAACGCTCTGGGAGGAGCCAGCTTCCACGACGTTACGCCTCCCCGCGACTCCGCGCTGGTGAGTGTCGTGGCCGGGCGGCGCGGCTCCCTGGTGATCAGCGAGGTGTTTCATTACAAAGACTATTCGGTCGGCGATTTCGGGTACAAGGATGGGCACTATGTTGAATTCTACAAGAACTCCGATTCAGTGATCTTCATGGATGGCAAGCTCATGGCCCGTCCATACTGGTTTCCCTGGGAGAGTCGGGACTATCCCTGTAGCCTTACAGATCCGTGGCGCCTCGACCCCCGGGGCATCTGGTCGGACCAGTACGTGAGATTTCCCGGACGCGGTCGCGACTATCCGGTGCGACCCGGCCAGGCGGTTCTCGTGGTGATGGACGCGATCGATCATCGCGCCTTCTCTCCGAGGATGCAGGAGCTCTCCCGAGCCGATTTCGAGTATGTTGGCGGGGCCGATGTGGATAATCCCGACGTGCCCAATCTGATCGATGCGGGTCCGCGCAAGTGGGTCAATCCCTTGGGAAAGGGGTTTTACATTCAAACGGGGAAGGATGGTATTTTGCTTGCCGAGGGATTCGGACCGGGCGAGCCTATTGTGGATTATGTCCCCGATCCGCGCGTCACGGAGCACCCTTTGATTGTGGCTCTCCTAAATCATCTGTAGCGGTCTCGAACAGCGCATGCAGTGCCGAGGTA
>CAZTUO010000594.1:753-1657 GCA_964616355.1 uncultured Nitrospira sp. | reverse complement strand
GTCCACGAGGGCAGAGGCGGAGGCGGCGTTGGGGAAGACGGCGGTGCAGTCTCGGAAGGCGAGGTTGGTGGTCAGGACGAGGGGCTTGGACTCGTACCGCCGGTGGACGAGCTGGAAGAGGATGTCGGCGGCGGCGTTGTCGTAGGCGAGGTAGCCGATCTCGGCGATGACGAGGAGCGCGGGGCGGCAGTAGCGGCGGAAGCAACGCTCGCGCATCCAGGCGGAATCCTGGCCGCCGAGATCGGCGATGATCTTGGAGGCCTGCGCGCACAGGGCAGAGGAGCCCTTCTGGAGGGCGGCGAGAGCAAGGTTCTTGGCGATCATGGTCTTGCCGACGCCCTGGGTTCCGACAAGGACGACGTTTCGGGCCTCGCGGATGAAGGAGAGTCGGGGTCGTGATGGCGCGGCCACGGTCGCGCCGGCGTTTTTCGAGGAGATAGGCGAGGGAGCCGACGCTGGGGTGGCCGGAGGCGAGCACGTCGTCGAGCACGGCGGCGAGGTGGACCGGGCCGTGGTCGTTGAGTAGGCGCAGGAGCCTGTGGGTCGCGGCGCCGAGGTTTTCGCCGCGGCGGGCGAGGTGGTCGAGGAGTTCTCGGGTGCGGGGGACGGCGGCGGCGAGCCGGTCGCGCCCGCGCAGTTCTAAGGAGGTGCGCAGGTAGCGGATGGTGCGCTCGACGCGGCCCTTCTCGTTGCCGCGTGCGGGGGCGCAGGGCTGGCCCCAGGTCATGTAGTGGCCGAAGAGTTCGAGGGCGCGGGGGTGGAAGTGCACCACGTCGCCGACGCGTTCGAGGACGACGGACTTGAGGTGGTCCACGAGGACGACGCGGGGGGCGCCCTCCGAAGGAGGAGACCGCGTGGACGAAGCCCGCGCAGTTGACGAGGATGTCGCACTCCGCCTGCGCCA
>CAZTUO010000594.1:0-743 GCA_964616355.1 uncultured Nitrospira sp. | reverse complement strand
GTCCGTGAAGAACTCGAGGTACATGGCGCGGGCCGCAGGCCGAGCTGGCGGATGCGGCGGCGGACCTGGACGGCGGACCCGATGTAGCCGCGCTGCCGGATCATCTCGGTGACCCGGGTCGCGACCAGGGTGGGGTACTGCGTCAGCGTGTCCCGGATGAAGGGCACGAAGGGGTCCACGGCGCTTGTTCCGAGGACCCCCTTGCGAGGAAAGGGGGTCTTGTGGAGGCCGAGCGCGGCCACGACCGTGTCGAAGTGGACGCCGAGCTGGGCCGCGATGGTGCCGCGCTTGAAGTGTTCGGCGAAGTACAGGCGCCGGATGCGGGCGCGAAGGTCGTCATCGATCATCGCCCCCCTCCCGCCGTGAAGGGCCGTTCAGCACGATGGACGGACCCGGCGGACGGGGCCAAAGGAGGCCGTCCGACTCCAAGTCCGCACGGGCGGTGCTCGACGAAGGAAACCTGCACGAGGGCCGTGGGCTCCGGCTCGAAGAGGTCCGGGAAGAGACGGCTCCGAGAGGACCCATCCGGCCCGCCCACAACGACAGCAGCGTGGACCCGCCGTCCCTGCCAGCGCGCCAGGGCTTCCAGGAGTTCGATGGGTGCCCTCGGGTGTGACGGCGACGTCCGCAGGGACGCTCGGAGTACCTCGTGCGGCTCCGGCCACTCCCAGGCCCGGATCAGCGCGTCCCTCTTCCTGACCTCCATCACCAGTTGGATGTCGTTCATGCTCGTCCTCCAGCGC
>CAZTUO010000593.1:0-1658 GCA_964616355.1 uncultured Nitrospira sp. | reverse complement strand
GGGTGGGGGAACCCTTTGACCCCGCCTACCAGCAAGCCGTGGCCCGGCTGGAATCGGGCTCGGCGCCGGAAAACACGGTGGTTGAGGTTTACCAGAAGGGATACTTCCTGCACGACCGGCTGTTGCGGGCCGCCATGGTCGCCGTGGCCGCGGCTCCGGCCGAGAACGGGGGAGACGCGCCAGCGGCTTCTCCTTCAGGAACCGAACTCAACTGAGGCGTGAGACGCCGCGTGACTGGCCGGTCACGCGGCACGACGGGCAGACCGAACGCGGAGCTAACGGGAAGGAGTCATCCTATGGGCAAGGTAATCGGGATCGATCTGGGCACGACCAATTCCTGCGTCGCCGTCATGAGCGGTGGCGACCCCGTGGTCATCGCCAACGCCGAGGGCAGCCGGACGACTCCTTCGGTCGTGGCGATCACGGACAAGGGCGAGCGGCTCATCGGGCAGATTGCCAAGCGGCAGGCGATCACGAATCCGGAGAATACGATTTTTTCGGTCAAGCGGCTGATGGGGCGCAAGCACGGCTCGCGCGAGGTCCAGGAGGCCATCAAGCGCCTGCCCTACAAGATTGTGCCGGCTGACAACGGCGACGCGCACGTCGAGATCCGCGGCAAGCGGTACAGCCCGCCCGAGATTTCCGCGATGATCCTGCAGAAGATGAAGCAGACCGCGGAAGACTACCTCGGCGAGAAGGTGACGGAGGCCGTGATCACCGTGCCGGCCTACTTCGACGACAGCCAGCGGCAGGCCACGAAGGATGCGGGCCAGATCGCCGGCCTCAACGTGCTGCGCATCATCAACGAGCCGACTGCTGCCTCGCTCGCCTACGGGCTGGACAAGAAAAAGGACGAGCGAATCGCCGTCTACGACCTCGGTGGCGGCACCTTCGACATCTCGATCCTCGAGATCGGCGAGGGTGTCTTCGAAGTCAAGTCCACCAACGGTGACACCTACCTCGGCGGGGACGACTTCGACCAGCGCATCATGGACTGGCTGGTGGATGAGTTCAAGAAGGACCAGGGGATTGATCTCCGGAAGGACCGGATGGCGCTGCAGCGGCTCAAGGAGGCGGCCGAGCGCGCCAAGATCGAGCTGTCCTCCTCGCAGGAGACCGAGATCAACCTGCCCTTCATCACCGCAGACCAGAGCGGGCCCAAACACTTGGTCATGAAGCTGACCCGGGCCAAGCTCGAGCAGCTCGTGGACGACCTGATTGAGCGGACCATCGAGCCCTGCAAGAAGGCGTTGGCCGACGCAGGCGTCACCGCGCGCGACATCGACGAGGTCGTGCTGGTAGGCGGCATGACTCGCATGCCCAAGGTCATCGAGAAGGTCCGCGAGTTCTTCGGCAAGGAGCCACACCGGGGCGTCAATCCGGACGAAGTCGTGGCGGTGGGCGCTGCGATCCAGGGTGGCGTGCTCAAGGGCGAGGTGAAGGACGTCCTCCTGCTCGACGTCACGCCGCTGTCCCTCGGCATCGAGACGCTGGGCGGCGTGTTCACCCGGCTGATCGACCGCAACACCACGATCCCGACCAAGAAGAGCCAGGTCTTCTCCACCGCTGAAGATGGCCAGCAGGCCGTGACGATCCGCGTTGCACAGGGCGAGCGCGAGATGGCAGCCGACAACAAGCTGCTCGGCCAGTTCGATCTC
>CAZTUO010000592.1:0-1667 GCA_964616355.1 uncultured Nitrospira sp. | reverse complement strand
CGCATCCGGGCCATTCGCCAGCCCAGCCGGGCTACCTGCGGTACCCGTCCTTGGCCTTCAGCCGGCGGCTGATACGTTTGCAAAGCCACACGTTGTCCGCCGAACCAGGGCACCTGCGTCTTTGCGGGGACGGACGGTCACCGGAACTCGGGTAGCCAGCGCCCCGCTTCTCGCATAGCCTCATTGATCTGTACCGCCTCAGCGTGCGCCAGCCTTCCTAGCCTGATCAAGGTCCGCAGCACCTCGTGCGTGTCCAAAAGGCGGTCCGGCGGGAGCAGCTGGCGCGCCTTCGCCCTGGCCGCACGGTCATCGATGACAGCCACCCACCCGCGGCTAGCCGCGGCTACGATGGTTTCGGCTTCGCCCTCCGATATATCACGATGTCTGAGCAGTCTCCCGAACAGCTGCAACTCGGTTGGCGTGTCCAGCGCCACAACCTGGATGAGCCCCCCGTCAACTGCCCTTTTCAGAGCTTGTTTGGTCCGAGGGTGCCGAACCTCTTCCTCGTAAACCCATGCTGTGACAACACCAGCACCCTGCAGGAATTCCAGAAGCAGACCGAATCTGTCGATCATCCCGAAGTTGAGAAGCACCGATGTATCGATGACGAACTTGGCCGTAGACACTCAAGCCCCCTACTTCGAGCGGGTGTCCATTGCGCGGCGTGCTCCCAGCGTGGCTCCGCGCTCGAACTCGGACCTCTCCAAGCCCAGTAACTGAGCCGCGCGGCCCCCGCTGATCCTGCCCTCTCGATACGCCTGGAGCACCAACATCCGAAATCGGAGCTGCATGCTGGCTTCTGTCCACTTCTGAAGGTGTTCCTGCATGAGCTTGTCGAACCCGAGGTCTGTAATAACCGACATAACAGGCAGCTCGTACAGCGCGGCGCGATCCTCCTCGGCAATCAGCCCGAGGTTGGTGAGTCTCCAGAGCATGGCTTTGTAACTCACGCCGAAACGTACACTCAAGTAGACGACCTGGGCATGTCCCAAGTCCTGACCCTTTCTCCATCCGATCGACTGCAGTTCCCTCAAGATGCCCTGTTCAGGCATGAGGAACGACGCTGCGAAGGCGTTGGCTCGGCGCTCGAAGGGCTTCGGGTCCGTGAGGTAGTCGTCGTAATCCACAGCATCGAGTTCCCGGTCGAACAGCAGGTGCGCGTATTCATGCGCTGCAGTGAAGTTCAGTCGGCCGGGAGCCAGATCAGAGCCGTTTAGGTTCACCAGGATCGCGGGCCCGAATTCGCGCCGATAGATCGCGGCCCCGACCAGGTCCGGCGCCGTAGGATACTTTCGGGCGATCACTTTCACGCCTTGAAGCTCCAACAGTTCCGGAAGATTGGGAATGGGGTCATCCCCAATGCCCAGGCGCTTGCGCTCCAGTTCGGCGGCCTGTTCACCCTGTCGCACCGAATTAGGACCGAACTTCTCCGGCTCGTACGAAACAGGGAGATCGCCGACTCGCCCCAAAACCATGCGTTCTAGTTCGGCGTACTGCTCACATTGCTGTATAAAGTCCAGGAGCGCCGCCCTCCATGCTGGCTTGAGCTCTGACGTTGCGCTTTCAGCCAGACGGAGGTAAGCCCCCGCGCCGGCCTCCGACTCCTCTACCTCCTGAAGCAAAACGTGCACCGGCACGCGGTACAGCCGGGCGAAACGTGCCAGTTC
>CAZTUO010000591.1:0-1669 GCA_964616355.1 uncultured Nitrospira sp. | reverse complement strand
ATCGCCGTTCCTTGCCCGCCGCTGCCCCTCGCTCAGGCACGGCAGCGGCGCCGCACCTCACTAAAAAAAAACGCCCTCGATCCCGCTAGGGGGACAGAGGACGTCATTGTCCTACCAGAGATTCAATGGAGCCCTGCACCGCGAGGGAAACGCCGTTGTCTCCCGGCGACAGGGTGCCCAGCTTATAACACCAGGCCAGCGCGGGTGTCAAGCGGATTTTGAGGGCGGCGCCTCTAGGGAGGTTTGGCTAGGCGATGGTTTGGGGCTCGGCCCAGGGAGCCTCCGCGCCCGAACTCACGGTTTCTTCTCAGACGCCCGTTGCTCGATATCGCCCGCCAGGAGGATAGCCTCCGCGATCTCGCGCACGGACTTCCGCAGGTCCATGCTTTGCCGCTGGATCAGGCGAAAAGCCTCCTCCTCCGTCAGCGACCGCGAGCGCATCAGATAGCCCTTGGCCCGTTCGACCAGCTTGCGGACCTGCAGCGCCTCCTGCATCTCGAAGGACTTCTCCATCAACGTCGTGTGCTCGATCGCGATCGCGGCCTGGTTGGCGATCGCCTGGAGAACCTTGATCTCCTCCGCCGTGAAGGTGTGGGGCACAGAAGTGTAGCTGTTGATGACCCCGATCACCCGGTCCCGGACCAGCATGGGCACCGACAGCAGCGAGCAGAGGCCCTCCTTGCGGGCGATCTCGGGATACATGTACTCGCGCTCCTGCTTCACGTCCGGAACGACGATGGGGCGCCGCTCCTGGACCGCCCGGCCGCTGATGCTCTGGCCGACCTTGAGGTTCGGCTTGCGGCGGTACTGCTCGCTCAGGCTCTGGGTCGCGGCGATCCGCAGCTCGCCGCTCGTCTGATCCAGCAGCATGAGCGAGCAGATCTTCGAGTTCATCATCTCCGCCGTCATGGTCACGATGAGCTGGAGCACGTCCTCGATCAAGCGATTCGAGGCCACGGTCTCGGAGACCTGGGAGAGGGTGTCGAGCTGGAGGGCCTTGCGCTTCATCTCCGCGTAGAGGCGCGCGTTCTCGATCGCGCCACCCACCTGGTTGGCGATCGTCGAGAGCAGCGCCAGCTCGTCCGGGCGGTACCGCCTCGGCCGCTTGTGCTGGACGTTGATCACGCCCACGACCTCGTTCTTCGCCATGATTGGGACCGAGACGAAGGCCTGGTACCGGTCTTCCGGTAGGTTGTGGAAGAACTTGAACCGGGGGTCGTCGTTCGCATTGCTGGGGATCACCACGCGGGTCCGCTCGCGGGCTACCCAGCCCGTGATCCCCTCCCCCAGCCCGATGGTGATCCGGCCGATCAGCTTGGGGTGCGGGTTCTTGGACGCCCGGAGGATGAGCTCCTCCCGGCTCGGCGAGAGGAGGTACAGGAGGCAGGCATCCGCCTTCGTGACCTCCACAACGACGTCCACGATGTGCTTGAGGACCGCCTCCAGGTCAAGCGTCGCGTTGATGGTCTCGCTGATCCGGTGCAGGACCTCGACCTCGCGCGTCTTCTCGCGGAGCGCCCGCTCGAGCTGCTCGATGGATTGGGTCCGTTTGCCCGCCATCGCTGTCGCCGTCTCCGGTCCCGCGGCGCCTCAGGCCGCCGGCTGGCCCGCCCGCGTCCGGCGCGCCCGCGGCCCGCGGCCCGTCGCCCGGGCGCACGTCGCGAACCAC
>CAZTUO010000590.1:0-1673 GCA_964616355.1 uncultured Nitrospira sp. | reverse complement strand
AGGAGCGCGTATGGACTTACGCATCGAGAGCCGGAATGTCGGCATGACCCCACGCTGGAAGACCGAGATCGAGGCCCGGATGGCCGACCTGCAGGCCGGCCACGGGGACATCGTCCACGGCCGGGTGAGCCTGACCAAGAATCCGCATCATAAGCGGCAGCGGCGCGTCGCCGAAGCCGTGGTCGTCGTCACGCTGCCCGGCCGGCACACGATCACGGCGCGCAAGGAAGACAAGACCTTCGAGGAGGCGATCCGGGCGGCCTTCGCCGCCGTGGCCATCGAGCTGCGGAAGTACCGGGAGAAACGGGCTGCCAAGGAGGTCCGGCTTCCGCCGATTCCCCTGCGCGGGGTGATCTGCAAGCTGTTCCCGCAGGAAGGGTACGGCTTCATCCTCCAGGAAGGGGGCGGTGAGGTGTACTTTCACAAGCACGCCCTGCACGGGCTAGCCTTCGACGAGCTGGAGGACGGGATGGAGGTCGCCTTCGACGTCGAGCCGGGCGAGAAGGGGCCGCAGGCGACCACCGTGAACCCGGTGCCGGTGGCGCCATGACCGAGAAGCTGAAGCTCCCGGCTTCCGCACTCGCCCCCGCCGTGGACCCGGCCTCGCTCGGCTTCGCCGACACGAGCGAGCTGGCGCCGATGGAGGAGCCGATCGGCCAGGCGCGCGCGCTGGAGGCCCTGGCATTCGGCCTGCGCATGCCCTGCCCGGGGTTCAACATCTACGTGGCCGGGCCGGTCGGCTCGGGCAAGTGGTCCATCGTCAAGGAAATGGTGCGGCGCCTCGCCCGCGAGGCCCCGGCGCCGCCGGACTGGTGCTACGTCAACAATTTTCAGGACCCTTCCCGGCCCACCTGCCTGTCCTTTCCCGCCGGCCAGGGCCGGGCCTTCAAGCAGGCAATGGCGGGGCTCATCGTGGGACTCCGGCGCGACATCCCGAAGGTCTTCGAGAGCACGCCGTACCTGGAAGCCAAGGCCCGGATCGCCGAGGAGACGGAGGCGAAAAAACGCGCGCTCTTCACCGAGCTCGCGGACATGAGCCAGGCCCGGGGCTTCGAGTTCGAAGAGACCCCGATGGGTTTCCGCCTCGTGGCGACCAAAGCCGGCAAACCCCTGAAGGACGAGGACCTGGCGAAACTACCGGAGGAGGCCCAGCGGGAGTTCGTCGAGCGCCGGCGAGCGGTCGAGGCGGAAATCCGGGAATTCCACGTCCGGCTCCACGCCCTGGACCACGAAGCGGAGCAGCGCATCCTGGAGATGGACCGGCTTGTCGTGGCTAACGTGCTCGACTCCCGGCTGGAGAGCGTGCGCCGCTCGGTGCAGGCCCTACCGGAAGTCCTCGCGTACTTGGACCAGGTCCGCGAGGATATTCTGGCCAACTACAAGGATTTCTTGCCGCGCGAGGCGCCGCCCTTCCCCTTCCCCGTTCCCGGCAGCGGCCGCGGGCCCGACCTGACGCGCTATCAGGTCAACCTGCTCGTGGAGCACGCCCCGAACGCGGGCGCCCCGGTCGTCGAAGAGTCGCACCCGACGTACAGCAACCTGATCGGCAAGATCGAGCGCAAGGCCCATCTGGGGGTCGTGTTCTCGGACTTCACCGAGATCACGGCCGGGGCGATCATCCAGGCGAGCGGCGGCTTTCTGCTCCTGAACGCGTGGGACCTCCTGCGGCAGCC
>CAZTUO010000589.1:0-1681 GCA_964616355.1 uncultured Nitrospira sp. | reverse complement strand
GGGATCCTGGTCTCTCGGGCGAGGTCCTTGAAGTACTCGATCGTCGGCTCGTCCAAGCGAATGGTCACCGCCTTCTTGAGGGGCCACTTGTACCCGATCCGGCGACTCACGCCGTACCGCGCACAGAGCTCACTCATCATGAAGCGATCGCTCAGCGCGTCACGCACAAAGGCCTGACGTTCCTCCATAGGTCCACTCTCCTTCCATGGCGTCCGGTCCTCGCAGATCGCGTGGTCGGACGCAGGTTAGAGTGTTACCTATGTTCCCGGACTGCAGTGTTACCTATGTACCCGGGTTGTACCAGAGGGCGGGCTAACAAGCGCTTCCGGCCGGCACGCTCCGCGTGCGGCTGAAGCGCAGATCGTTGCCCGGGAAACCGCAGGAGGAGTCACGCATGAGCGATCACTGGTACTTTGCCTCCGGAAGCAATCTTGCCAGGGATGAGCTCGGACCTTCTCTCGGGACGACGTCGACCGGGCTCCGGGCATGGGCTGCCCTTCCAGCTGGAGTTACATGTGACGCGCCGTTTCAGGAGGACGACGCAAACCGCGAGCGGGACAGAACGTTCGCAGGCGCGCCGAGTCCCTGAGCCTGCGAAGCCGCGCTACGGGCAGCTAGCTCCGCTCAAGAACCAGCAGCGCGCAAAGGTCGAGTTGCGGAAAAAGCCCATCAGGAGGTCGGCCACCTTGCGCTCGCCGGAAGGAGAAGGGTGGGTGCCGTCCCCTTCGAAGTCGCTCCGGAACCACTGCAGCCCGTCGGAACGCTGAGTCTCCCCTAGCGTCCACAGATAAGGTCCCCAGCCGATCCAGGGCGCCACCGTGGTGTAGTCCAAGTTCCCCGCCAGGGTGTCCCGGATCGCACCCGTGGCCATTTGCTCGATCTGAGCCTGGATCAGCCACTTGACCGCGAAGCCGCTCTCGTAGGCGTACGGTTCCGGGTTCAATGGGGTCGTGGCGTACCCTCCGAAGATCCGACTGGAGAGGTACACCAGCGCGAGGTTGGGGTAGCGGGCCTTGAGGGCGCGGACGATGTTCCCCATGCGCCGCTCCAGGATGTAGGCATCCGCTTCGCGGTCCGGAAGCCGCTTGGTGGGTTGGGCGTTCGCCACCTTGACCCAGGCCAGCTCCACCTGTTTTTCCGAGAGCCCGAGGGGTGCCAGCCGGGTGTCGCGGATGCGGTCGTAATTGGCGCTCGAAGGCGACTCCCAGGCGGCGGCGTCCTGCCCCCCGGCCGCTCCGTTGACGATCGCCAGCGACGTGTGGTTCACGCTGGAGTCGGCCGCCGCCTGCCCCATGAAGGTCCAGCCGTTGCAGGGCGGGTTGCCGCTCGCCGAGCAGAACTCCTGAGTGGTGTTGGACATCCCGATGGAGACCAGGATGTAGCGTCCCCCGGGGTCCGGCCGGCCGGCGGTATCGCGCGGGGTGACGGCTCGGGCGCGGGCTTGGGCCTCGGGAGGATCGTTGGAAGCCGGGTAGAGTCCCCCGCTGAAACCCCAGTAGGTGAGGTTGATGAGCTGGCTGATCGGGACCAGGAAGCTGTCAGCCGGCGCGGCATTGGAGGGACCGCTGCCGTCGGAACAAGCTCCCGCGCCAGCCGCGGCGGCCGCTAGAGCCGCCGCGGGCAGCCAGGCTGGCCGGCGGGGGGAGGCGCGCATGATGAAACGTACTGGAGTCCAGAATGA
>CAZTUO010000588.1:0-1685 GCA_964616355.1 uncultured Nitrospira sp. | reverse complement strand
CGCCGAAGGAGGTCGCCGCCTGATTCCATTTCCACACCTATTGACAAGACCTCAGTGATCAATCTTGGCGACCAACTCGTTGACACTCCGGAAGGAGCCACGACGAATGGCCTGTTGGGAGATTCGACGGAACCAGAGTTCCACCTGATTGAGCCAGGACGCATAGGTCGGCGTGTAGTGCACATGGTAGCGGGGGTGTGCTGCCAACCACAGCCGGACCTTGGGATGTTTGTGCGTCGCATAGTGATCGATGATGAGATGGACATCCAGGGTCCGGGGGCACGTTGGCCTCGATGTGCCGCAGAAACCCAAGGAATTCCTGAGGCCGGTGCCGCCCCCGACATTGGCTGAGGACCGTGCCGGTGGCCACGTCCAAGGCGGCGAACAAGGTCGTCGTGCCGTGGCGCCCAGAATCATGCGTGGCGCCCTCAACGGAGCCCATCCCCAAGGGGAGGAGGGGTTGCGTGCGATTCAAGGCCTGGACCTGGGTTTTTTCATCCACACACAGCACCAACGCCTTGTCCGGGGGATTCAGATAGAGGCCGACGATGTCCCGGACCTTCTCGATAAAGAAGGGATCGGTGGAGGGCTTGAAGGTGCGCTGCCGATGCGGCTGGAGCCCAAACACCTGCCAGACGCGGTGCACCGTGGATTTGGAGATCCCGGTCGCCCCCGCCAGTGTCCGACAACTCCCGTGCGTCGTGGCCTTGGGCTTCGTGCGCAAGGTCTTCCGCACCAACGTGGCAATCTTCTCGTCCGTGTGCGTGCGGGGCCGCCCGGGCCGCAGCTCGTCGTGCAACCCGGCGAGGCGATCGGTCACAAACCGCTGTCGCCATTTGCCCACGGTCGCCTTTGCCACACTCAGCTTCTGGGCGATCGCCGTGTTGCTCAGGCCGGCATGAGACAGCCGGATCATGCGCGCCCGAGCTGCGAGCCCGTTAGGAATCGAACGGGAGGCCACCAAGCTCCGCAACTGGGTTACCTCGTCAGGCGTCAAGGCCAAAGGGGATTTCGGGCGACCACTCTTCATCTTCATGTGCGCACCTCCTTGTACGAGAAGCCCACAGAAGACGCAAGACATATGCCACGTATTTCTGGGACGCTACACTAGCAGGATGTTGAAAAACTCCCTACAATCATTGACCACGTAGAAATACGTGATTATCTACCGCGCCTCGTTCACCCCATGCAGGAGGTGGCCGATGCGCGGTCAAGTGAGCGGTCAGCAAGCGATGTGGACCTCCAGTGCCCCCGATGCCCGGGTGCCAGCCGACCATCCGATTCGGCTGATCAAGCAGCAGGCGGATCCGACGTTCGACGACCTGGACAGCGCCGTGGGCTGCCCCTCGATGCCCCCGAACGCCTCCTGAAGGCCCACCTGCTGATCGCGCGGTCTTCAGTCCGCTCGGATCGGCTGTGCTGCGAACGGCTGGACTCTGCCAGCCTGGTCCGGTGGGTCCTGGACCTGAAGCTGGAGGAGCCCAGTTGGGACCACAGCCCCTGCCGCGCGAATCGGGACCGGCTGCTGGCGCACGCGGTGGCCCGCCGCTTCGTCGACGCCGTGGTGAGCCAGGCCCGCCGCGCGGGGCTGCTCGCCGATGAGTACTTCACGGTAGATGGCACGCTGATCGAGGCCTGGGCCTCGCTCAACAGCCTCAAGCCGACCGCCGCGGCTGCGCCGGCCG
>CAZTUO010000587.1:0-1686 GCA_964616355.1 uncultured Nitrospira sp. | reverse complement strand
CGCGGCATACTCCTCAGGGTACTTTCTCGCTACCTCCTCCGGGAGCTTCCCCTGCCATTCGCCGAAGTCCAGGTCGATGAGACTGGGCTCGACCACTACCGCGAGGCCCAGGGCCTTGGCCAGGGGGCGAGCAGTGTTCAGGCATCGCCTCAAGGGGCTGCTGTAAATGTGCTCGATGGAGAAGCAACGGGGAAGGCGGCGAGCCAGCGCCGCGGCCTGCTGGCGGCCCCGAGCGCTGAGCTCGATGTCCGCGTGGCCCCGGAAGCGGCCCTCGGCGTTCCAGGCGGTCTCCCCGTGGCGGATGAGGAGGAGTGTCATGGCCCTGCCCGTCCGGGACTCCGTCATGGCAAACGCCTCGCCACCACCGTCATCGCCAGGATCAGGGCCGCCGCCAGGCCGAGAACCAGAACCACTGTCAGCTTATCCCGCCAGCTCATGGGTCCGACACCTGGCACGGAGATGCTGTTCAGGAGTCTGGCCGTCTTGCGGGCCAGCCTGTCGTGCCTCTTCCGGTCGCTACTCCCCTTCATGCATGTGGGCCTCCCTAGCGGTCAGTGGGGTTTTTTAGCCAGCGCCCTACTTAGCAGCATGCGGTCGTTGGCGAAGGTGAGGAGGCGCAGGGCCTCTTCCGGGCGTACGAAGCGCGCCTGCCGGAACAGGGGCTCGACGGCAAGCTCTCCTCCCTGGCACTCCATCAGGAACCAGTGCACGGTCTTGTGGACGAGGCGCCCCGAATTATTGGTGAAGCGATACTGGGTCGCCCCCAGCGGCTCGATCGCCTCGACCACAAGGCCTGTTTCCTCCCTCACCTCACGCACGGCCGTCTCCGGCTCCGACTCCCCTTCGTCGATGTGGCCCTTGGGCAGTACCCATTCGCCTGTCCGGCGCTGGAGGAGAAGCACCTCGTCTCCGCGAAACACCACGCCGCCCGCGGAAGTCTCCCGGAGCTTGATGGTGGTCCTCTTCATCAACGTGTGGTTCCAGAGGTTACCGGCCTGCCTAGGAGGTGCCGGAGCGTGAGGAAGGCGTGGACGAAGGCAGGTGAGTCCGGATAGTCGTACCTCAGGGTGATCCTGTCCACCTCCTCTTCGTCGGGAACGAAGATCTCGAAGCGACAGGCGATAACGGACTGTACGGTCTCCACGGAGGAGATGGAGGCTATGGAGATAGCGCGGCCCGCTATCCCTTCTTTTCGGGACTTCGCGCCGGCGAAGACGATGGCCAGAGTCTGCGTCACCACGAGGGCAGGTCCCAGGCCACGTCCCTCCGGCCCGCGCGCCGCTGCGGCCAGGACCTCTTCCTCACCACCGGCCTGTCCGATCAGCTCTTCCAGGTGCAGATGCCTGGCCAGCAGCTCCTGCCAGTCCACCCGACCGCCATCGTCGGCAGCGCCGTCATGTACCCTTGCCACCGCCCGCCCGCTGGGCTTGGCGAAAGCGTCCAAGAGCCGAACGCCCTCTTGGAGTACCTCTTCGTGTTCCCCAGGGAAGAGAAGGGAGTAGCGCTCCGTGCCTCCTTGGGCGCAGATCGCCATATTGAACTCCACGGCGGAGTCCCGCCGTTCCGACCAGGCCGACTCGATGCGCTCAATCGCGGTGGCCTTGGCGATGAAGCCCCAATCGACCATCGCCCGGCCCGGCAGGGCGAACTCAGGCCTCTCCACGAAGAACAGGACGCGCTCCTCTG
>CAZTUO010000586.1:0-1691 GCA_964616355.1 uncultured Nitrospira sp. | reverse complement strand
CGAAGGAGAAGTTGACTGCGCTCGACGAGTCATCCACTCGCCGCTGGACCGGGAACCCCACCTCGATGCGAAGCGGCCCGATCGGCGACAACCAGCGAATGCCAGCTCCATAGGCCAAACGCAAATCGCCGAAGTCGATGCCCCGAGCCGCCGTGAACGCCTCGCCGGCGTCGAAAAAAAGCACGCCTCGCAAGCCCAGCGATTCCACCAGCGGAAAGATCAGCTCCGTGTTCGAGATGAACTGCTGGCTGCCCCCGATCGCGTCGAGGCGGATCAAGCGGCCCCGCGCGTCGAATACCGGAACTCGGGGGCCCAGGCTGCGCACGTCGTATCCGCGCACGGAGTTAATGCCGCCGGGGAAGTAGCGCTCGAACAGCGGCAGCTCTGCACTCGGGCCCCGATACGACCGCCCGAACGCGAACGAGACGCCTTCGGACAGCACGAACGTCCCCCACGAAGCGCTGCGATAAAACGGGTAATACCACCGCCCCCGCGCCTCGGCCTTGTAAAAGTGGCTCGTGCCGCCGAGACCCGCGAACTCGAACGTCAGCGCCTGGTACGAGCCCGCTGTGGGGTCGAAGGGGTGGTTCCGCGTGTCGCGGAAAAGGCCGGGAATCAGGCTGCTCGTGAGCTCCGATCCCTGTTCCGCGCGGATCACCGTCGCTGCGGTAGGGCTGACATTTTTTATCTCCGCATCCTCGAGGCGATACTCGAGGCCGAGGCGGGTGTCCTCGAGCGAATATCCCAAAAACTTCTCGTAGCCGAGAGCCGGAAACGGGTACCGGAAGCGGACATTTCCCCCGCTGCCGCTGCGCGTAAACTCGTCGAATTCCAAGCGCCAGTTGAACGCCTCGAATCCAAACGTCAACTGGGTGTCCAACAGATACGGTTCGGTGAAGCTCAGCGAAAAATTCTGGCGGATGGAACCGAAGTCCGCGTTCAGGACCAGGCGCTGCCCCCGCCCGAACAAGTTGATCTCCGCCAGACGCACGTTGAACAGAAACGCCTCGCCGGAGCTCACGCCCGCACCGGCGGCGAGGGATCCCGTCGGCCCTTCCTTGACGTCGACGAGCAGGTTCAGGCGGTCGGGCGTATCCGAGCGCCGCGTGGTCAGCGTCACGTCCTCGAAGAAGCCCAACCGCCGCAGCCGCTCCTGGCTCCGCCGCAACCCGGTGCCCGAAAAGCGCTGCTGTTCTTGGACTTGCAGCTCGCGCCGGATCACTTTGTCTCGCGTCTTCGTGTTGCCGCTGATCTCGATGCGATCGAAGTACACCTCCGGGCCCTTGCTGATGCGATACGCGACGTCCACCGTTCGCGTCTCGGGATGGACTGCAGTCTCCGGCGTCACGTTCACGAACGCGTATCCGCGGTCCCCATAGACTTCGGTGAGAAGCGAGATGTCCTGCCGGAGGCGGCTGGCGCGGAACGTATCGCCCGCCTTGAGGTTGAGCTTTGCCGCGGCCTCTTCGGCCTCCGGCAGCAGATCGCCGGCGAGTTCGGTGCGCCCGACCTTGTAGACCTCGCCCTCGTCCACTTTGATCGTGACGTGCAAGCCGTCTTTTTCCCGCGCGATGATCGGCTCGTCGATTCGGACATCGATGAAGCCGTTATCGTAGTAAAACGCCGTCAAGCGCTCCGCGTCGGTCTTCAGCACTTCCCGGTCGAGGTTTCCCGCCCCAGTGAGGAACGAG
>CAZTUO010000585.1:0-1692 GCA_964616355.1 uncultured Nitrospira sp. | reverse complement strand
CGGGCCGCGCCCGGCCGCCGGCGGCGGGGTTGGACACGGGCCGCCTACAGCGGCTGCCGCGTATAGTCCGCCTCCGGGGCGTACATGGAGTCCTCGACGGCGGTGCGGTGGACGACCGTCAGCCGGCGCCCCTCCACCCGGGAGATGAGCTGCTGCCCGAACACCTGGTGGAGCTGGCCGACAAAGCGCTTGGGCCCCTGCGGGTGCTCGATCCCCTCGGGGAACGCCTGGAACCCCTCCAGGGTCTCGATGAACGCCCGGTAGTCGGGCCCGGGCCGCCGGTAGCCGCTCCGCTCCACCGCCTGCTTGATCACGAAGAGGGTCTCCCAGCAGCCGAACATGTGGGAGGCCGTGGAGACATCCTTCGGATCGGCGACGCTGGCGCCGGTGTCGGTGATCCCGACCCGGTCCCGGTAGAAGCGCACGTGCGGGGGCGTGTCGGGCTGGGCGTAGCGGGGGAAGGCCTCCCAGAAGTAGGTCCGCTCCAGGAACTCCAGCCCGGGGCTGGCCAGGTCCACGCCCTCCAGGGAGTCGATGAACCCGAAGATCTGCGGCCGCCGCGTCCCGAAGTGCTCGCCCATCTCCCGCACGAAGGTGAGGACGCCCGGGCCTACCATCACGTGGTAGAGGACCTCGGTGTCGGCCGGGACCCGCGGGAAGTACTTGGTGAACGAGGTCTCGGTGGGAGGGATCGGGATCAGCGCCCGGATGGTCCCGCCCTGAGCCGTCGCCACCCGGCTGAAAAAGTCCCGGTGGTCGTGGCCGAAGGCGTAGTCGGGGAAGATCAGCGTGACCTTCTTGCCCAGGTTTTTCAGGATCCAGGGGGCGACCGCGGTGACCTGGGCCCGCACGTCGGTGATGCCGGGCTGGAAGACGTACCGATTCAGCCGGCCCGAGGCGACGTGGTACCCCTCGCTGACCACCAGGTAGGGGATCTTCAGCTCCCCGGCCCGGGGGGCCGAGGCGATCACCACGTGGGAGAAGAGCGTGCCGAAGATGAAGTCGACCTTGTGGTGGACCGCCAGCTTCTCCACCACCTCCGCCCCGCGCTTGGGGTCCGTCCCGTCGTCCTCGGCGACGATCTCCACCGGCCGCCCGGCAATCCCGCCCCGCTCGTTGATGAGCCGGACCGCCGCGGCAGTGGTCCGCTCGTACCAGCGGCCGTACACGGCCCCGATCCCCGTCCGGTGGACCTGGAAGCCGAGCCGGAGCGGCGCCCCGGTGGACTGGGCGCGGGCCCGCCGGGGGGCCCCGACCCCGAGGCCGGTGCCCAGCGCGGTCGCGCCGGCCGTCCCCAGGAACCGCCGTCGGGTGATGCCGGTCTCGTGGATCCGCTGCTCCTCCATGATCGACCTCCTGTCAGGGCAGGCCGCCGCCCGGATCCCGGGTCGGCGTGGCGGCGGCCGGTCACACGGACCGCCGGGCTTCGACACCGAGCGTAATGTCGGCCCAAGGAGGCCCCGGCGTCAAGAGCGAAGGGCCGGCGGCGACCGTCGCCGGCTTTTTCGTGCTGCTGCTGTCGCCGCTACCGGTGGTGCGCACCTTCGGAGCACTCTTGATCGTCGGCACGGTGGCGGCGCTCGCCGTCGCTGTCGCGGCCCTTCCCCGAACGCTCGTCCCGCGTAGCGAGCCCGAGCGCGACCGTGCCGGCGACGACACGCCCCCGACCCGCCGCTCGAGCGCGCGAACGCG
>CAZTUO010000584.1:0-1697 GCA_964616355.1 uncultured Nitrospira sp. | reverse complement strand
TGGTGCGCATGGCCCAGGATTTCTCGTACCGGTATCCGCTGGTGGACGGGCACGGCAATTTTGGGTGCTTTACGGGGGATACCCGCATCAAACTGGCCGACGGCACTGAGAAGACCTTTGAGGAACTGGCGGCCCTCGGCCCGGACGCGCGGTTCTTCGTGTATGCCGTGGATCCGGCCACCCAGCGGATCGTCATCGCCGAGGCTAGGAGCGCCAGGCTTACCCGGCGCGCTGCCCCTCTCGTTGAGGTGGTGCTCGACAATGGCAGCACCATCCGGTGCACCCCGGATCACCGCTTCATGCTGTGGGACGGCACCTACAAAGAAGCCCAGCACCTGCAGCCCGGCGACAGCCTCATGGCCGCATACTTCGACGAGGCGCCCGTCCGAGGGACGCGCAGCACGTACCTGCGGGTTCGTCAGCCCGACGGTACCTGGGAGTTCGTGCACCACCTAGCCGACGAGTACAACGTCCGCAACGGGTCGGTGAGGCACGTCAAGGGGCCGTACGTACGCCACCATGTCAACTTCAATCGCTACGACAATCGGCCCGATAATGTGGTGCGGGTTACGTGGAGAGAGCATCGTCGCATCCATGCCGAGCACTTGAGGAGACTGTGGCGAGACGACCAGTTCCGTCGCCGCCAGCGGGAAGGTGCGCAGCGTTACTACACGTCGAATCCCCACGCGCGCGAGCTACGTCGGCTACGGATGAGTGCGATGAACCGCTCGCCCGAATACAAGCAGCGGCAGGCAGCCCGGCGGTCCGCCATCCTGAAGGCACTCTTTCGAAACGATCCTGCCTTGAGGGCCCGCATCTCCCAACGCATGCGCTCGTTGTGGCAGGAACCGGAATTCCGGCGTCGGATGTCGCAGGCCCTACGAGGACTGCCGAAAAAGCCTTTGTCTCCGGAAGTGCGCGAATACGTGCGGCGGCGTCTGTCAGCCAGCAGCCGGTCCATGTGGGCGAACGAAGCCAAGCGCCGCGAGATCGTCACGGCCGTCCGGGAGGCCATGCAGCGCCCTGAAGTGCGTGCCCGTGTTTCCGCGGGGGTAAAGGCGTGCTGGCAAAAACCCGAATACCGGCTGCGCTTCAGCTCTGCCCATTTCCGGGAGCTAGCCCGGCAGCTTTGGGATCTCGGCAATGGTATCCGTGAGCGCCATCGCGAGAAGGTGCTCCGACAGTGGCGGGACCCCGAATTTCGTCGGATCCAAGCCGAGGCTGTCCGCCACAGCAACCATCGGCGCATGGCGCAAGACCCGATGATGATGCGGCGGCTGACCACCCTTGCTGCCGCGCAGCTGACAGTCCGCTGGCGGGAACCCGAGTATCGTTACCGGGTTATGCGCCGCAAGATCGGTCGCTACGTATCCCTGCTTCTGAACCGCTACGGACGCGAAGGGTTTAGCCCCGAGTTGTACGAGCGGGAGCGAAGGCAGCCGTGGATCCCGTCTTTCCCGAAGGCTCTCACGTACTTCGGGGATGTGGGAACGCTCCTGGAGTTCGCTGAAAAGTTCAATCATCGAGTCGTCGCCGTCCGGCCGTTGCCAGATCGGGCCGACGTATACGACATCACAGTTGACCTGTACCACAACTTCCTGCTTGCGGCCGGCGTCTTCGTCCACAACTCGGTCGACGGGGATCCACCGGCCGCGATGCGTTACACCGAGGCCCGCCTCTCCGCGCTGGCCATGGAG
>CAZTUO010000583.1:0-1699 GCA_964616355.1 uncultured Nitrospira sp. | reverse complement strand
GAGGGCTGCCCGGGGTTTCACGGCCGTTCGATTTCACCGCTCAACGGGACGCCTTGGCACCGGGCTCGCGCCTCAAGTGCGGGTCGAGGAAGTCCACCGCGCAGCGCACGTGGTCGTAGCGCCTCGCGGCGGCGCCGGCAATGGTGTGGCGCTCCACGGGATAAACCATCGCCTCCAGGCTCCAGTACGGACGGTGGAAGACCGTGGCGCGCTCGCCGGCCTCCGGCAGCCTGGCACAGTTCACGGCCACGCTGCCCAGGTGCACCCGCGGCTCCACGCGCAACATGCCGAAAGGATACTCGTCCCGCGGCTCCCCCCACCTTGCTCCTTGCTCCGCCAACCTGGGCGTAGGCAGCCCGGGTGACGAAGTCCAGGTACCGCGTCGGCGGCCGCTGGTCGCGTTCCTTCTGCCGGAAGAATACGACGTCACGCCCGTCAGGCGAAAGGCGCACGTCCTCCCTGGCCTCGGAAACATTGGCCGAATCCGGGGGGCCGGTAGCCGAAACCGGGGGTGGCGCGGGTGTACGCAGAGGCCAGAAACTAAGGTCTGAGGAAGTGGGATCCCTGGCCGGAAGCCGCGGGTAGTGCCGATCCGTCGTCAGGATTGGGCGGGCACAGTGCCCTTGATTCGGTGCTCGTGGATTCCACAAGAACCGGCTGTCGCCGGGTGTAGCCCGGTGGAAGTCTCTAGGAGGCAAGCCGCGTGACGCCTGGACTGCGCTGCACCGTCATTCTGCTGCTTGCGCTCACTCTTATGAGCGTTGGCGACACTGCGGAAGCACAGCCGGAACCCCGACTGCGTCTGGTCGAGACCGCCTCATGGCCACCCCCCGACTCCTTCGAACGATCGGGGGTGGCCGCTTCCGACGCCCCGAACCTGCTTCTCTGGTCCCGGGCGGTGGGACAGCTCATACTTCTCACCGAGAAGCTTGACCAAAGGCGCTATGGGTTCTTGCCCGACGGCGTGCGACCCAGGTTCGCTGCCCTGGTTGGCGACAGCTCCATCGAAGTCATTGCTGAAGGATCGCGAGAGATTCACCGAATGTCGCTGGCCGGCGGACCGACGGAGACAAGAGCCATCGATGCACCCGAATCCATCATCGCGGCTGCGCGCGATGCGGATGGGTGGATATTC
Source organism: uncultured Nitrospira sp. (assembly GCA_964616355.1). Classification (GTDB taxonomy): domain Bacteria; phylum Nitrospirota; class Nitrospiria; order Nitrospirales; family Nitrospiraceae; genus CAZTUO01. Next base: position 564 of record CAZTUO010000583.1, on the reverse strand, counting down.
CTGACGAGGTCCCCTGATGGTCAGCTATCCCTTCGCCGCGAGCGTTGGGCCCAGACCGGAACCCGAAGGTCCGCTGGCTGGGTAAACGGCCGCAAAGACGGCTACGCGATGATTGCTGGTGCCGAGGAAATCGTGCTGACCCAGACGGCACGACCGCACGCTGTTCGTGTGTTCGACAAGGCCCTACGTCTGCGCCGGAGTTTCCAACCGGGAGCTGACGTCTTGCCGAGGACTCAGGGCAAGGCAGCAGCCGACTCGAGTCCAGCGTTGTGGACTTCGCTGGCGGCAATTCCTTTGGATCGCGGTTACATCCAGACGATAGCGGACTTGGCGAGTGATCGTCGCATCGTGGTGCTGTATGACGAGGTTGGCAACAGTGTCCGCGCAACGGATTTGAAGGTTGCCCTGGGATTTACAGCTAGCGTGCCACCACGTCGCCTGCTGTTTGCGTCACGGAGGTTGAACACCGTGGAGATCGTCAGGTACGAGTGGTGCTGGACCCGCACCGGTCCCCGATCAGGAAACAAGGAGGAAACATGCTAAAAGTCCCTCTCTTCCTGGCAA
>CAZTUO010000582.1:0-1710 GCA_964616355.1 uncultured Nitrospira sp. | reverse complement strand
AGTGGTAGTCGCACCAAGCATCCCGAAGCTCAGGGTCTGCGCGCCGGGGAGCACGTGAAAGAACGGCTTCTTCTCGATCGGATCGCATTGGAGCGCGCCGACGTAGCCCCAGGGGACCCTGAGGGTTCCGCCGTCATTGAACCGGACCTTGCAAATGCCCAGCCGGCCCTCGCGAATGACACACCGGTGCCCGCAGGCGTAACAGACGATCTCTCGCTTGTCCGGTCGGAACTCACAAAGCGCGGGATCGGCCTCCCTGCTGTGCTGCTTGAGCAGGCCGAGAAGAGGGGATTCGTTGGCTAGCGCCTGGACCGCCATAGGGCGAATTATACGGGGATTGGGAGTGGTGGGCAAACGGTGGGGCTCAGAAGACGAAGGGGATTCAGGCGGTGGGGCCGTGGAAAGATGATTGAATTTTAGCTACTTGGGGGCGCGATCGCAGGATGGGTCGCGGTGAGCGATTTTTTTCACAGAGTTCGGCGTGACAATTTAGTAACTCTATGATATCGTACGACCTTTCCAATTATCGCAGTAGGGAATTCTCAAGGACGATGCCTATCTGAGAAAGGACGAGCCGATGGAGCGACGGGCGGCTTCCCATACCGAAGAAGAAGAAATGAATCAGCGGCGCCGGCTGCTGAATCTGGCTAGAAAAGGCGACCCGAAGGCCATTGACCGGCTGTTCGAGCTGTACCAGGTCCGGGTCTACAGCGGGGAAGTCCTGAAGAAAAAAGGGCGGCTCCCCTCCTGGCCGGCGCCGCACCCGAAACCGGAGGCGACCGTCGCGCTCAAGCGGGCTGCCCGCAAGCGGGCCAGGGCTGTCGCTCGGACCACGCGCCGTGCTGCCGTCCGCAAGGCCCGGCGAAAATCGTCCCACCGCTAGGCCTCCTGGCCCTCGGCGGGCTTACTGCACCGCGACCCGCAGGCCTCCACCTGCCAGGTGCTTAGCAATCCCTTCCGCCGTGCTCCAAGGGCCTTCGTACACCGTCGCGCTGCCTTCGTGGTCAATCTTCCAGGCCAGCTCGAAGGCCCTGGCGGGATTCATCCCTGGAATGGCCTCGCAGAACAACTGGATCACCTGCTGGTAGGTGTGGCAGTTGCAGTTGTACACCACCACGCGGGCTTCCAGATTGTCGCCGGCTCCAGTGTGCTGCTCCTCTCTTGTCTCCGGGAGAACAACCGTCACGCCGCTGTCGGCCATGCCGCGTATTGTAGCAGCCTGTCTGGGGCTTGCCAAGCTGGGCCGGCGCCTCGTCGGCCCCGATCCCCTCAATAGCCCTCCCGGGCGATCCAGCGGTTGGGCAGGGCGATCCGGTCCCGGGCCAGGCTCCGTTCCAGGAGGTCGTAGTGGGGCCGCGAGTCGGTTACGGCGTCAAGGCCGTGAGTGAGACAGAGGCGGACCGTCCAGGCCAGGGCCGCCGCGGTCTTGACCAGCGCCAGGGCATATTCGTAGTCGTAGCCTTCCTCGGGTGTCAGGCGCCGGCCGCAGAGCTGCCGCAGACGCTCGAACGAGCAGGGACGCTCCCGCCGGGGCTCCTCAAGCAATCGCAGCAGGGCAGCCGGCCCGGGAACCGTCGCGGCTCCGATCCGCATACTGTGCGTCAGGTCGAAGAGCCCCCGCTGGAACCGCCGATCCTCAATCAGGGCTCGGTGAAAGCGGGTCCGCCAGTCCGGATCGGCCAGATCCCGATCCATGGCGGCGACCAGGTC
>CAZTUO010000581.1:0-1712 GCA_964616355.1 uncultured Nitrospira sp. | reverse complement strand
GGCCTCACGGACCCCCTGCCTCCCGATCTCCGACGCGTATCGTTCCCGGGCGGCAACTCGGGCTTCGCGCGCTACTTCCTGAAACGGCTGATCCCGGATGCCATTGGAGGGGCCGACCGCTTCGAGGACATCGTCACCGGACGCATCCATTTCGACGCCCTCGATCGGCCCGGACAGCCGCTTCGCCTGCGGCTCCGCGCCACCGCCGTGAGCGTGGAGCACGAGGGTGATCCTGCCTCCTCCGGCATGGTGAAGGTGGTCTATACTCGGGATGGCCGGCTCCATGGGATTCGGGCCAAGGCGGTGGTCATGGCCACGGGCGGCTGGATCAACCGGTACGTCGTGCGCGACCTGCCGGCGGCCTACCGCGAAGCGTATGGGCAATTCGTGCACGCTCCCTTCCTCGTCGCGAACGTCGCGCTCACCAACTGGCGCTTCCTCTACCGGCTGGGGATCACCGCTGCGATCTGGGACCGCGAGGAGGGCGATTTCGGGTATACCTGCAATATCAGGAACCCGATGCAGGTGGGCAGCTACCAGCCCCCGCTGGATCCGGAGCGACCTACCATTCTGACCTTCTACACGCCTTTCCATCATCCGGGCCTGCCCCTGAGGGAGCAGGCGACGCTGGGGCGCCTGCAACTCCTGCAAACTTCCTATCCGGAGTTCGAGCGGCGGATCTACCGCCAGATGATGAAGCTGTTCGCGGCGTCCGGGTTCAAGCCCGAGCGGGATGTGGCCGGGCTGGTCCTCAACCGATGGGGACATGCGTTCTCCGTCCCCTTTCCGGGTTTCTTCGGCGGGGCCTCGGGCCGGGCGCCTCGCGACATCATTCGGAACCCCCACGGGCGGATCGCCTTCGCACACTCGGAGCTGAACGGTTGGCAACATTGGGGACCCGCAGCGGATGAAGGCCGAAGAGCGCTCCAGCAGTTGATGGACGCGCTGTAAAGCGACCGAGCCCCGAGGGAACCCCGGGGCTCGGCGCGCCTGCGATCGGTCGAAGGGATCGCGGCGTCAGTAGTTGAAGCGGAGCGTGGCGCCGATGGTGCGCGGCTGGTTGGTGAGATAGCCCACCCGGGCGCGCCTTCCCCGCTCCCGGTCGAGCGCCAGGAAGGCCCGCTCATCGGTCACGTTGTTGGCATAGACCGCAAGCTCCCAGTTCTGGCGGATCACACCCACTCGCACGTTGACCAGATTGTACGCCGGCAGCTCGGGATTGAAGGTGAACGTGGACTGCGTCAGCGGCCCACCGATGGTGTTCGCTCCGAACGAGTTCAAGTTGACCGTTCCGTAGTTCGGAGCTTCGTCATCAATGAGCGTGAAGCGGGAGCCTTTGTACTGATCGCTGACGCTGATGAAGGCCCGCGTCCCCCGGGCAAGGTCCCAACCGTAGGTCGCAGCCGCGGCCCCCTGGACCTGCGGCACGCTGGGCAAGCGGTTGCCTGCCTGGATGCCCGGCAACACGTTCCCCGACCCGTCGGTGAGGCTCGACCGCAGCTTCGAGTCGGTGACGGTGGCGGAGATCGAGAAGTCGAAGTTGTCGTTCGGGCTTGCCGTTACCTCCGCCTCCAAGCCCTGGCTCTTGGCCTTGGGGACGTTCAGGATGAGCCGGGAAGAGCACGAGCCGGCGGTCACGGTCAGTTGCAGGTCGCGGATGTCCAGGTAGAAGGCGGACAGGTTGATCGAGGCGCGGCCGCCCGCTACGCGCG
>CAZTUO010000580.1:0-1735 GCA_964616355.1 uncultured Nitrospira sp. | reverse complement strand
GAGCACCACAGCAATTACCACAGCTTAACCGGCGGAACGGGGCCGACCGGTGCGGACGAACTCGGTCACCATTAGTTACCATCGGCACACGGACGTGCACGCCACAAACGGCGGCAGACGGCTGCCGTGTGTCTGCAAAACCCCGACCGCGGGTTCGAGTCCCGCCCTCGCCTCTGAAGGGAAAATCCCCGTCGGGCGAGCTCAGGCCGCCGCCTTCTGTAGCGTAACGGTGTGCCCGAGCGCTTCCAGTTGAGCGACGAGACGGCGGGTTTGGCGTTCGGGGTCGCGGCGCCGGAAGTAGTCGCCGCCGAGGTCACGGTAGAGCTCGCCGGTGGTGAGCATGTGCCAGCAAACGCAGATGATCGAATGCTTGACGGCGCCGAGGGCGCGGCCGTGGCCGAGCCGGGGCCGCAGGCGCTGATACTGGGCCTGGAGGTAACTGTCGTGGGTCCTGATCGCGGCCATGGCGGCCTCCTTGAGCGCGTCGTCGAGCCACTTCGATCCCCGGCGCGACCGGGCGGGGCGGCGCTTGCCGCCGGACTGGTGGTTGCCGGGGCACTGTCCGGCCCAGGAGGCCAGGTGAGCCGCCGAGGGGAAGACCGACATGTCGACGCCGATCTCGCCCAGGATGTTCTGGGCGGTGCGCGTGTCGATCCCGTCGATGGAGCGCAGCAGCTCAACCGCCGGTTGAAAAGGGCGCAGCTGCTCCTCGATGGCCTCCGAGAGGCGCTCGATCTGTTCATCCAGGAAGTCCAGATGGGCGAGGATCGATCCGACGAGCAGGGCATGCAGCGCGTCGAAGCGGCCCTCGAGGGCCTGCTTGAGGGCCGGGATCTTCTTGCGCAGCTTGCCCCGCGCCAGGTCGGCCAGGATCTCCGGATCGGTAGTCCCCTTCACGAGGGCGTCCAGCATGGCCCGGCCGGAGACGCCCAGGATGTCGGTGGCCACGCAGTCAAGCTTGATCCCCGTGTCCTCGAGGGTCTTGTGCAGACGGTTAGCCTCGCGCTGCCGGTCCTTGATCTGGGCCTTACGGTAGCGAGTCAGTTGGCGCAGCGCCCGGATGGGCTTGGGCGGCACGAAGCTCGCCTTCAACAGGCCGGCCTCCAGCAGCTGGCACAGCCAGGCAGCGTCGGAGACGTCAGTCTTGCGGCCGGGGACCTGCTTGACGTGCCGGGCGTTGACCAGCAGGAGCTCGAAGTCATCCTCCAGGACCGCCCAGACCGGCTTCCAGTAGACGCCCGTGGCCTCCATGGCCACCTGGCTGACGCGGTGGGCCTGCAACCAGTCGCGCAAGGTCAGCAGGCCCCGCACGGTCGTCTCAAACTGCACCAGCTCCTGCACCCGCTCCCCCCGCGGTCCCGGCAGCCGCACGCACGCCGTGACCTGCGCCTTGTGCACATCCAGCGCCGCTGACCGCTCGACGATCACCTCCACCGCGCACCTCCCGTTCGGCAGGATCGTCGCCCACCAGGAGCCTCCAAGGCAGACGAGTCTGAAGAGCGTGCTCGAGGCTACAGTCCCGGGATCCGGGGGAGGCTCCCACGCCAAACTAACGACGGGCTCCTGGGCACCATAGGCACGGCGGCGTTTGGCGGACGACGCCTCCATGATCGCCCATTTTCACCTGCCGCGGGTGGGCGCGGCGGCGAGGACAACTACGAAGAAATTCTCGGCCCCTTTGGGCTCCGCGTCGTGGACCGGGAGCCGGTTTTCGCGATCCTCGGAGACCCCGTAC
>CAZTUO010000579.1:0-1743 GCA_964616355.1 uncultured Nitrospira sp. | reverse complement strand
ATGACTCACTCTCAGCACCATAAAAAGTGTCTTGACAAACGGGGAGCATTACAGCCTCTATGCCCCGGCCAGGCGCGAGCCGCGCCCCGAGGGCGGGACCGGCCACCCCGGATAGGATGACGGGGGCTCGCATCCTACCCGCCTAAGACGGCTTTTACGCTCGAGTGGAGCGCGTGGTATAAGGATCGCCGCACTACCTCTCCCAGCAACCCAACGCCCTTCGCGCTGGACCCAGCGGCTGTCCTGGGCGAGGGGCCGGCGGTCAGCCCTGCTGTAGAACGAGGCTCTAAGATCGGCGTGGCGGTGTAGCTCAGTCGGTAGAGCAGCGGATTCCTAAACCGTTTCCACGCTGTGTCACCACTTGGCCGAACCCCGCGATAGCCGGCTGTTTTCCCTGATTGATCCAGGAGTTCCAACTCATTTCCGCAGCCACGCTGTCCGATCCAATCAGACGTCATCTGCGCCAAACTGACCGCGCGGTGAACATTTGGTGAACAGTCTCGACGGCGGGCCGACGACGCCGTCGGGGAAAGGAAACGCGACCATGTCGCCCCCACGAACCACGGTGTGGCTGCGGCACGCGGGCGGCCGCTGCCGGATCACCCTGGCCCCCGACCCGCCGGGCTTCCGTCTCCTCGCGATCGAGGCGCCCGGCGTGCCCGCCAGACCGCTTCCAGTATCTCCGGGCCGGCGAGGAGACGCGCATGGGTGCCGACGTACCCGGCCGCAGCTCGTTGCTCAGGAGTTAGATTGTCGTCCCAGGGCATCGTGCTCTCTCTCTCCTTACCATACGACTTTGATGGGACTCTCACGTACGGCTTAACCCTGTTCATCGATTGACCTCCTCGGGCACAACGGCCACACCCGCCGTGGTCGTCCGGTAACGCTGCAGGCGGCTTCTCGGCTTGTCGGGGATGGTCACTTCGAGCAGCCCCGCTTCGATCAACGGCTTCACGACGTTGTCGCGGAACTTCGTTCGGTCCGACCGCTCGGCTGCCTTCATGAGCTCAAGCAGCGTTCGCTCATGCCGACACGATTCCAGGACAGCGACTTGGTCCCGACTTAGTGCCGACTTGGTGCCCACTTGGTGCCGGCCGGATGGCCGCGGCCTGCGTCCGGAAGGTAACAACCAAGAACCCCTGCTTCTCTTCGAAGGTGGGCGACGGGATTCCGTGCGCGCGGCAGGCCTCACTCACGCGGTTGGTGCCCCGGCCCCAGATTTCGACCGCGCCGGCCCGCCGTCACCTGAATACGGTGGTTAGCCGGCACTTGCGGCGTGAGCCTGAGCGTAGTACACTGTAGCACATGCGCAACGCCGTCACCATTCGCTTGGACCCTGAACTGGAGAAACTCCTCGACCGGCTCTGTCGTCAAACCGGCCGCAGCAGAAGCGACCTCGTGCGGGAAGCCCTGCGCCGTCAACTGAGTCTCCTACGCTTCGAACAGCTGCGCCGCCAGGCCCTGCCTTTTGCAGAAGCCCGCGGATACCTGACCGATGAGGACGTCATCCGGGACGTCTCGTGAGGGTGTTCCTGGACACGAATGTCCTCGTGAGCGCCTTCGCCACCCGGGGCTTGTGCGCCGATGTGTTTCGGCACATCCTGGCGGAGCACACGCTGGTGACCGGAGAGGTCGTCCTGAAGGAACTCCGGCGCGTTCTTTGGACCCGGATCAAGCTCCCGACCAAGACGGTCGATGCGATCGAGGACCTGTTGCGTGAGCATGAAGTCGTGCCCAAGCCCG
>CAZTUO010000578.1:811-1744 GCA_964616355.1 uncultured Nitrospira sp. | reverse complement strand
TGGCCGACTGCGGCAGCCTGGTCGCGGCGGCGCGGCTCGCGGCGCGGCGCGCGGCGCGGCGGCGCGGGCGAGCCAACCGGTCCTCCGTCCAAGCGGACGGCGGCCGGCGGATCCGGCCCAAGGAGCGTTGAGCATGCCCAGCCACCCCGAAGCCGCAATGGAGATGATCCAGCGGCAAGTCAAGGAGCTGGATCAGATCGTCGCCCAGGCGATGAAAGACCTGAACGCCATCCGCGGGATTGAGACCATGAGGAAATGGAAGGCCCGGACCGCCGGCCTGCTCGCCGAACAGGTCGGCGCGGCCGAGGCGCAGCGGTTCTCGGCCAAGGGGACCGGCCCCGCCTTCGCCAACGATTTGCAGGAGGAGATGCAGGATGAGGCCGAGGAGTACCGCACCTTTCTCCTCGCGTTGCTGGAGGACCTGAGGAGGCGCGCGGCTCACCCCGGGTCCCGGCCCCCGTCATCTTGACAAGCTCGCTGCCCATGACTCCCCCTGCCGCCCCGCGGTCTCTCAAACGGTTCGGCCAGCACTTCCTCATCGACCAGAATATCGTCCGCAAGATCGTCGCCGCGGCGGCGCTGGGTTCCACGGACACGGTCTTGGAGATCGGGCCTGGGCGCGGCGTCCTGACGAAGGCCCTCTGCGCCGCCGCGCGGCGGGTCATCGCGGTCGAGCTGGACCCGAAGCTCGGCGCCTATCTGGCCGGCGCGCTGGCCGACTACGGCAACCTCGAGCTGCGGATCGGCGATGCGCTGACGTTTCCGTATGAGACGCTGCCCACGGGCACGGTCGTCGTCGCTAACCTGCCCTATTACGTCTCGACGCCGCTCCTGTTTCGCCTGTTCGAGGCGCGGGACCGGCTCGACCGGCTGGTGCTGATGCTCCAGAGGGAAGTGGCGCGGCGGCTCGTGGCGACGCCCGGCTCGGCCGAC
>CAZTUO010000578.1:0-788 GCA_964616355.1 uncultured Nitrospira sp. | reverse complement strand
TTCTCGACGCCGGCCCTGGCCTTTTCCGTGTCGCGGCACTGTTTCCGGCCTCAGCCCGAGGTCGAATCCGCGGTCGTCACGCTGACGCTGCGGGGGCGGCGGCCGGTCTCGGTTCGCGATGAAGAGGCCTTCATCCGGACCGTTCGGGCCGCCTTCGCGCACCGCCGCAAGACGATCGCGAACTCGCTCCGCGACGAGGGCTGGGTGCCCGAGGCGATCCGTCGGGCGCTGGAGACCGCCGGCGTCCAGCCGTCGCGCCGGGCCGAGACGCTAAGCCTCGCGGAGTTCGCCGCGGTGGCGGACGCGCTGGTCGCGGCGGGCTGACAGCTTCTGCGTTTTGTGCTACCATCGCGCCCATGGGGGGTTCTACCACGGCGAGGCGAGGCGAGGCCCGCGGCGCCTCCCGCCCATCGTCCCATCGGAAACACGAGGTGATCGGGGTCCTCCTGATCACCCTGAGCCTGCTGGTCCTCCTGAGCCTGATTTCCTTCACCCCGACCGACACCCCGCTGGTGGGGGCGCCGCTGGAGCCAGGGGGCCAGCCCGGCCAGACCCGGAACATGATCGGGGTCGTCGGGGCCACCTTGGCGGCCGGCCTCTTCTGGTTCGCGGGGGCGGGGGCCTACTTGCTGCCCTTCCTGCTCGTCTCGCTCGGCACGCGCGGCTTCTTCGAGGGCGAGCTGCGGCTGACCGCCAAAAGCGTGGCCGGCGCGGTCGTCGCGCTCCTGTTCCTGAGCGGATTGCTGCACCTCGAGGTCACGGCCGTGCCGACCCTGTTCAGCGGGCTG
>CAZTUO010000577.1:398-1749 GCA_964616355.1 uncultured Nitrospira sp. | reverse complement strand
TCCGCCCCCACACGCAACGGTTCCGCTTGGAAGAAGCCAACCAGGCCCTCCAGCAGCTCAAGGCCGGCGCGATCCGGGGCGCGGGGGTGCTGGTGCCCGATTGATTTCTTGAGCAAATCGGCGTATCCGTGAAGGCCGGTGGACCGGCAGTGGGCATGAACAACTTCGGCGAGAACGTCAGATCCACTGCCTACGAGAACGTGCTGTTGAAGGAAGATGTCCAAGCCTACTTCGACCGGGAAGCGAAGCTGCATATCTTCGGCGCGTGGAAGGAAGACCGCATGATCCTCATTTCCGGCGCGGTGACGGGAAGGATTGACGCGGGAGACACCTTGGCTGATAGTGTAGCCAGGCAGACATCTCACCACAGGGAGTGAGCGCCGCCACATGAGTAGAGTTGCAGTTAGCAGGGAAGTCTTACGCTGGGCAGTTGATCGCTCCGGTCTAGCGGTTGACACGCTTAGGCGGAGGTTCCCCACAATCCTGCAATGGGAACAGGGCGAAAGCCAGCCCACCCTTCGCCAACTCGAATCCCTCGCGAAGGCCACACTCACTCCGCTGGGGTACTTCTTCCTCCCCAGACCGCCCGAAGAGCCGTTGCCCATTCCTCATTTTCGGACGCTTGAAGGCGGGACTCCGAGGCGGTCTAGTCCTGATCTTCTTTACACCGTTCAGACGATGCAGCGCCGCCAAGCCTGGATGCGCGAGTTCCTGATTGAGCAGGGCCAGGACCCGTTGCCGTTTGTCGGGTCTACAAGACCTGACGAGTCCCCCCATGCGGTTGCGGTTCGCATTTGGCACACCCTGGGATTCGAAGAGGGGTGGGCGGCTCGACAACACAGATGGACTGATGCCTTGCAGGTTCTGCGCGATGCGATGGAAGCAGCGGGCATCCTGGTCGTCGTCAATGGCATCGTCGCGAACAACACTCATCGCAAGCTCGATCCGGATGAATTTCGCGGCTTCGTCCTGGTTGATGAGTATGCTCCGCTCGTGTTCGTTAACGGAGCGGACGGCAAGGCTGCCCAAATGTTCACGCTCGCACATGAGCTGGCGCACGTGTGGTTTGGCAGCAGCGCCGCGTTTGATCTGCGCGAACTCCGACCAGCCAATGATCCGACGGAGCAGTCGTGCAATCGGGTGGCAGCAGAGTGTCTCGTGCCTGAGAACGAGCTGCGACAGGTTTGGCCGGCCGCGCGGCACGATCCAGAGCCGTTTCAGGCCATCGCTCGGCACTTCAAGGTCAGTACCATCGTAGCCGCCCGACGGGCGCTGGATCTGCACCTGATCCGACAGGCTGAGTTTCTGGATTTCTACAGGGCTTACCAGGAAGACGAGCGTCGTGCTGCTG
>CAZTUO010000577.1:0-343 GCA_964616355.1 uncultured Nitrospira sp. | reverse complement strand
CGACGGTTTGCCCGAGCCGTCGCCCGAGCAGTCAAAGAAGGCCAGCTTCTGTACTCTGAAGCCTATCGGCTGACTGGGCTTTACGGAAGAGCCTTTGACCGCTATATCGGCGCGCTTGACCTCGGGGAGCCGCGGTGACAAACGGGCCGACGTATGTGCTGGACGCAAATGTGTTTATCCAAGCTGCCCGTCGGCACTACGCCTTTGATATCGCCCCCCAGTTTTGGGACAGCCTGGTCCGACATGCGGCGGGCGGAGAGGTTCGAAGTATTGATCGCGTGTTGGTGGAATGAGGTATGATCAAAAAGTGTGGAAATAGGAAAAAGGCGGTGGCATCCTCTCG
>CAZTUO010000576.1:0-1755 GCA_964616355.1 uncultured Nitrospira sp. | reverse complement strand
GTGGAGCCGGCACGTCGAAGTTGGATATTTCGGAGCCTCCCTGGTGTTTTCCAGCCTGACAATTCAGCTGATGCAACTTCTCACTGGCGGCCTTATGCCCCACTTTGCCGAGCTGGTTGGCAAGACTGAGCTTCGAAGGCTCGAGCGGCACTATGCGTACCTTACCGTCATCGGGGCTGCTCTGTCCGTTCCGGTGGCTGCGTGGACGATTGCCCTGTTGCCCGAATTGCTGGTGACCTTGTTCGGTGGAGCCTACAAAGGGGCATACTGGGCCGGAGTATGGATGGCAGCTGCGGGATTCTGGTCATTTGCGAGTGTAGGTTCTGCGACTGTGTACGGCCTTGGGGATGCGGCTCTCGTCCGTCGCTGGAGCTTGGCGGGGGCAGTACTGATGATCGTCGGGTGCTGGAGTCTGGTACCTGGCTTTGGCGCTGCCGGCGCGGCCGCCGTGAGATTCCTAGTCCAGGGGATCATGGTTTCGATCGGAGCCGCAATTCTTCGGTATCGCTATCGGCTGCCGTTTCCTCTGCGAGCACTCCTGCGAATACTGATTGCGGCCGGGTCGAGCGCGCTCGTGGGCCGGGCGATGGGCACTCTGGTCGGTGGGAACATCCCGGCGCTCGTCGCGGGGACCGGCGCCGCGCTGGTGACGTACGGAATCGGGTTGCGGCTCACCCGGGCGATTAGCCCGGACCTGGCGGGCGCCCTCGTCGCCTCTTGTGAAGCAATGCCTCGTGGCCCAGCCCAGCAGTTGCGTGCCCTAATAAGGTTCCTAGCACCGGCTGCCGCATGAAGATCGGATTCTTCTGCAACGAATTTCCCCCGCGACCCCACGGAGGGATCGGTACCTTCACGGAAGTGATTACCCGTGCCCTAGTCTGCCGCGGGCATGAGGTGACAGTCGTCGAATTCGGAAAGGCGAACGGGGCGAGGATTCAAAATGGTGTGCGGATTGTCACCTTAGCCCAGACGTCACGTCCTGGCGTCGCGTGGCTAGCGAACCGGGTCAAACTGCTTTTTTGGCTCACGCGAGCTGCTCGCAAAGGAGAGATCGACATTTTCGAGATCCCTGATTTCCAGGGCTGGCTTCCCTTTCCGTTCGAGCCTTGCCCTATCGTGGTGAGGCTGCACCACGCTCAGACCCACATCGAGTGGGTCATGGGAGCGGGTAGAGTGAAGCGGAGCATGTACTGGCTGGAGCGGCAGACGCTGCGCTACCACCCGCGCTGGATCGGGACCTCGAAATACATCCTAGAGGCCCAACAGGCGTTTTTCCGCAGTGCTCCTCGCGCGTCGGGGGTGATCTACTGCCCCATCCCCGCAGCGGACGGACGCCGAGAGTCGCAGCCGAGCACACCCGGCGGTCCCTTCATTTTGTTCGTGGGGTCTCTGAGCGAGCGCAAGGGTGCGCTGGCTCTGGCTGAGGCTGGAGCCCCGCTTCTTGAGGAGAACCCCAGGCTTTCGCTGGTCTTCGTCGGAGCGGAAACAGAGTACGGTGGGCGGCCGATCTCGGAGGAGATCCGGAGACGCGTAGGGGCGGCGGCGGCGGAGCGGGTCGCTTTCCTTGGGTGGCTTCCGCGCCAGGAAGTCCTTGCGTGGATGGCCAGAGCCACGGCGGTGTGCCTACCGAGCCGCATAGAGTCGTTTGGCCTGGTAATTGCGGAGGCTATGAGTGTCGGGACGCCCGTCGTTTATTCCAAGGAAGGGCCGGGGCCAGAACTGGTGGAGGATGGCGTCACGGGCTTGTTAGTGGAT
>CAZTUO010000575.1:0-1756 GCA_964616355.1 uncultured Nitrospira sp. | reverse complement strand
CGGCGGCTCCTCCCATCTATTGGGTTTGTCCTCGCCCCTGTTGTACCACAGGGGCCCCGGGAGCCGCCACTCGATTTTCTACGGATTTCGGGACAAGCTCGATCCGGGGCGCCCTGTTTGGAGCCATCCTGTACCCGGAGAAACACCAACCCCCATGATGGCCCCCAATGTCTGGAGAACTACGAGAAGATCACTCCACAGTGTCGCTCGCGCTGCATACTCCAGGTTCAGCGCGATTTTGGCCGGCATGATCTCCGAGACGTAAAGCCCCTCCGGGTCGCTCGCCTGGGCTAGCAGCTCGCTCTCCTCCCGGAACGCGACCGAGGCGGGGTCAGTGATCCCCGGGGTGAGGTCCAGCACTTGGCGCTGGGTCGCCGTGTATAGCGCCACGTACTTCGGGACCTCGGGCCGGGGGCCGACCAGGCTCATCTCGCCCTTGAGGACGTTGAAGAGCTGGGGTAACTCGTCGAGCTTGAAGCGCCGTAGCCATCGTCCCACCCGCGTGATGCGGCGGTCCTCTCCGACCGTCAGCAATCCGCCGAGGCGCTCAGCGTCCACCACCATCGTGCGAAACTTCCAGATGCGGAAGACGCGGCCGTCTCTGCCGACCCGCTCCTGCCGGAAAAAGATGGGGCCCCGGTCTTCCAGCTTGATCGCCAGTGCCACGAGCAGGAAGACCGGTAACAGCAACGCTGTGCCCGGAATGGCACAAACCAGGTCGAAGATGCGCTTGCTCCGCCTCATCGCCGGTATGTCCGCACCACGTCCAGCACCGCTTCGATCACGTCTGCGACGTCCTGATCGCTGAGCCCCGGATGAAGAGGAAGGCTCAGCATCCGCAGGTAGTTGGAGTAGGCCACGGGAAAGTCCTCGGGCTTGTAGCCATACTTGTCCCGGTAGTAGGGATGCAGGTGAATGGGGATGAAGTGCACCGAGGTCCCGATGTTGCGGGCCTTCAGCTCCTCGATGAACTGATCGCGCCCGATCCGGAGCGCCTCCAGCCGCAGCCGCAGCACGTAGAGGTGCCACGCATGCTCCACCTCGGACCGTACCACCGGAATCTCGAGCGCCTCCACATCACAAAAAGCCTCGTTGTAGGCCCGCACCACTTCCCGCCGGCGCTTCTGGAAGCGATCGAGCTTCTTCAGCTGCTGGAGCCCGATGCTCGCTTGGATATCTGTCATGTTGTACTTAAATCCCGGCGCCACGACCTCGTAGTACCAGCTTCCGCCCTTGTCGTAGCGCTTCCAGGCGTCTTTGCTCATGCCGTGCAGGCTCAGGACCCGGGCCTTTTCGATGAACTCCGGGTCTCCCGTCAGCATGCCGCCCTCCGCCGTGGTCAGGTTCTTGGTCGCATAGAAGCTGAAGGCCACCGGGTTCGCGCCGGATCCGATGAGCCGCCCCTTGTACTTGGCCGGTAGCGCGTGCGCAGCATCCTCGACCATTACAAGACCGCGCGCCTCGGCCAGCGACCGCAGCCCATCCAGCTCGACCGGGTGGCCCGTATAGTGCACGGGGAGAAGGGCCCTCGTGCGTGCCGTGACTGCTTCCTCCACCTTGTCGGGATCTATTTGGAGCGTATCCGGCCTCACGTCGACGAGAACAGGCTGCGCGCCGACGTGTTCGATGACGTTGACGGAGGCAGCAAACGTTAGTGGGGTAGTAATCACTTCATCTCCCGGGCCGACCCCCAGAGCCATCAGTGCCACGTGAAGACCCGCCGTGCACGAGCTGAGCGCCAGCGCGGCGGGCGCAC
>CAZTUO010000574.1:0-1757 GCA_964616355.1 uncultured Nitrospira sp. | reverse complement strand
ACGATCAGCGCCCACGTCACCGCCAGTCCAAGGAGCACCGGGAGCGCTGCCTCGCGCAGGTAGCCGCCAAAGGAGAGGCGGAGCGATTCGCCGATCAGCATGTTCTGGGGGTTCCCGATGAGCGTGAGCGCTGAGCCGATGTTGGCCGCGCAGGCGAGCGCGAGCAGAAACGGGACGGGATCAAGCCGGCGCTTCAAGCAGGCCTCCAGGAGCACCGGCGCCATCGCAAGACACACGATGTCGTTGCTGAAGACGGCGGACAGGCCCGCCGCCACCAGGATCAGGACGCCGAGCAGCCGCGCGGGCGCGAGCGGCAAGGCGGCGAGCCGGAGGGTGACGAACGTGTAGAAGCCGCCGAGGCGCAGTTGGGCGGACAGCACCATGAAGGCGAAGAGCAGGAGCAGGGTCGGCGCATGGATCGAGCGGCCCGCTTCTTCCAGGCCGACATCGCCCGTGGCCACCAGCGCGATCGCTCCCAGCACCGCCACGCCGGTGCGGTCGAGCTGGAACAACGGCAAGCCCCCGAGGATCATCCCGAGGTAAACGAGGGCGAACACGATGACGACAGTGGTGGTCACGCGAACCGCCCTTGTACCGTCCTCCTAGCTCCTCCGTCAAGGTACCGGGCCCGGCTGGGTCCGGTGCCGGCAGAGCCGGCCGGGCACGGGGTCGTCCCCCTACAGCCGTTGCGTCGGGATGCCTGGCAGGCGGACCTGGTGCGGGTGGGGAGGCGCGATGGGCTACTGCACGAGGTCACCGAGCGTGGCCTTGGATTTCCAGTAGAGGCCGCGGAGGTGGAAGACCTCGTCGGGGCCGGCGGTCGCGGTGAGCCAGAGCTGCTTGCCCGCGAGGTCGCGGTATTGGGGCTTGGCGGGGAAGGTGACGAGCAGCATCCCCTCGTTCACGCGGGCGAGGACGGCACCGGTCGCCGATTTGACCTCTTCCGGTTGTTGGATGATCCGGGCCTGGAGGTCCGGGTCCTTGCGCTCGGCCCATAGCAGCCCGGTGGGGCTGGCTGGCTGGAAGACGAAGCGCTGGGGCTTGACCTGGGTGGGCGCGAACAGCGGGAGGTACAGCTCCAGGGTGCCGTTGTCAAGGTAGGCCACGGCGCCGGTGCCGGCTGGGGATTCGTAGCCGGACGGCCCGGCCAGGGGGTAGGTGTAGGTGACCTTGGCCGGGATGATCGCGGTCCCCGAACAGCCGGCCAGCCAGACGCTCAGCAGCACCCACGCGCATCGCTTCATCGCCGCCTCCTTTCCCTCTCCCTGCCCCCTCCGCTCCGATGGCTAGGCGGTCAGGCACTTGTCCACCAGCTCTCGCGCTAGGACCGAGTTCGTCCAGTATTTGACGTGCGAGTAGAAGGGAAGCTCGTGCGTGTCGATCCGCTGATCGGTGACCGAGGCGTAGCCACGCTTGCGCAGCGGGTTCCAGAACGTCACGAGGTCGTCGGTGTCGTAGAAGTTGACCCAATCGAGCTCGGCGAACTCCGGCCGGTCCCGGTCCGGGTAGAAGAGCCCGATCGGGCTGCCCGCGGACACGAACCCGCCGACGTGCGCCCGCCCATGGTCCAAGTCCTCCCGGATGAGGTCCAGGAGGATGACCGACCCCAGACTGTGTCCGAACAGGATCGGCGGCGGCCCGGTCCGGAGCGGGTCGAGCGCCTCGCGCACCTTGGCCCGGATGCGTGGCTCGTACAGGTCCGAGAAATAGAAGACGATGTCCAGGATCGCGCTGAGGGCCTTCTCCATGAACCCGCC
>CAZTUO010000573.1:0-1762 GCA_964616355.1 uncultured Nitrospira sp. | reverse complement strand
ACGGTGCCTTCCGCGAAGACCTCTACTTCCGCCTGAACGTGGTCACCTTCGAGCTGCCGCCGCTCCGGCAGCGCGTCGAGGACATCTTTCCCCTGTGCATGAAGGCGCTCCTGCGCTTCGGCAAGGAGGTCGGCAAGGAGGTCCAGGAGATTGACCCCGAGGCCCGAGCGGTCCTGGAGCGGTATTCCTATCCCGGCAACGTCCGCGAGCTGCAAAACATCATCGAGCGCGCCCTGATCTTCTGCCATGGGCGGACGCTCACGGCCGACTGTCTCCCCCGCGAGCTGCGGGAAGCGACGAAGCCGATCGCGGCCGCGGTCACCCAGGGCGAGGAGGCGCGCATCCGGCTGGACTTCAAGCTCGGTGCGCACACGCTCGCGGACGCGGAGCAGGCGATCATCGAGGAGGTGTTGCGGCTGTCCGGTCGCAACAAGAGCCTCGCCGCCAAGCACCTCGGCCTCACCCGGTTCGCCCTCGACCGCCGGCTCAAGAAGCTCGCGGACGACGAGCCCTGATCCCTCCGGCCGGCTTTGCTGCCGCGCTACGCCCCGTCTTGCTCGGCTTGACCCGCTACTGCCTTGTTGCTAGGCTGTTCGCCATGAACTCATCCGGTGATCTGCAAAGCATGCAGGAAGCCCTCGCGCCGGTCTGCTCGCAGCCCGACATCCAACTCGTGATCCTGTTCGGCTCAGCGGCGAAAGGAACTCGACACGGAAAGAATGATCTCGATCTGGCCATTCTTGCCGAGGAGCCTTTGAACCTTGTGGATATCACAAACCAGGTGATCGCGCTCTTACGGACGAGTCAGGTGGACGTGGTGGACCTCCGCCGAGCGTCCCCACTCCTGGCGATGGAAATTGTGAGAGGTGGACGGTTCCTGTACGAGCGGCAGGCAGGCGAGTACGTGAGGTTCTGTTCGCTCGCCCATCGGTGGTATGTGGACACGGCGAAGTTGCGCGCCGCACAGAAAGAGGCCATCGCCCGGTACCTGGAAGCCAGGGGTCTGGCATGACACAGGCCGATCCGGCAGTGCTCCGGCGCAAACTGACCGTGATCGTCGAGAATCTGCAGACATCAGCCGGTCTCCGAAACCGGCTCGTGCACGAGTACGAGGCGATTGTGGATGCCCTGGTGTTGGACGCCGTGCGTAAGGCGGAGGACCTCTTCCCCCGCTACGTGGCCGCTATCGAAGCGTACTTGCGCACTTAGGCGGGCTAGTTCAGACCCTTCCTCCGCGTGATCCGCTTCTCCCCTGCGGCGCGGCTTCCACTGGGCCGTCGCGGCGCAGCTTGCCATTCCCCCATCCCGCCTTGCTACAGAAGAAACCGGTGCCCCTTACCCGACAACCTTTTGTTCCCCGGCCCAGGAAGAAGAAAGACGATGAACCGGGCAGGGGCTGATCGTGGAAGAATTTACAGCCTCGCAACAGAGCGCTAACACCCGCGACATCCCGTCGCGCTACCTTCACCCGCAAGGAGGTGATCACCATGTCCGCTCCACACCTGGCCGGGACGCCCGGCGCGGTCCCGCCGGAATCTCTGGCTCGATCCACGGAAGTGCCAGGAGAACGGGGCCGGCCGCCGTTTCGGCGGCGTGACCGCTCTGCCAACGACGACCTGGAACAGGCCATCCACCGGGAGGTCGCCCGAGCCATCGGGTGACCCCCCGCATCCGGCCGCGGCCGCCCGGTCCGCCGCCACCGCCAGGCCAGAGGCTGTACCGAGGAACCTTGCACGGAGGTGTGAATGACACGCGAGGCGAT
>CAZTUO010000572.1:0-1763 GCA_964616355.1 uncultured Nitrospira sp. | reverse complement strand
CCGTCTCATGGCCTTCTCTCCAAGACAAACCGCGCCCGCTCGCGCCGCAGCATCTCGAACGGCGTCATGTACCGCACGTTGAGTCCCAGACAGACGTTTGGGATCTTGACCCGATGCACGGAATTCTGCGGAACCTCGTGTGTAACGACGGTGTGGCCGCCTGCCAGCGCCTGCGCCACGAGGTAGTAGTCGGCAATCTGCAGAAAGGTGCTCTTGGCCGCGGGGCTATACTGGGGTTGAGCGTTGACCCATTGGGCGACCCTTGCAAGTGAACTCGCGGTGGAAGCATCTGGCTTCAGGGAGAACGCATCGGGCAACCCTGCCACCCACTCGGCAAGTTCGTCGTCCCCGGCCCGAAGCTCGTCCACGACCTTCTCGATGCTGAACACCTTGCCCGTTCCGTGCTCACGGGCAAGCCAGTCCCAAAATGCCGGACAGAAATCGAGCCCGTAATGGAGGTTCTTCGCGGCGATGAAAACATTGGCATCCAAGAGGTACGGCATCAGCCACCTACCCCCAAGCTCGTGCTCAGCTCGCGGAAGGTGGCCATCTTCTTGAAACCGAGCAGCCGACAGGCCTCGGTGAAAGAGGTGCGCCCTTCCATCGTCGCCACGACCACGGCGCGGGCGAAGCGCTTGCCTAGCCGTGCGGCAGTCGTCAGGTAGAAGTCGCCGCCGGCCGAAGCGGGAAGACGGCGCAGACGCTCGAGCTCGGCTTCGTACTCGGCCCAGAACCGCTCGCGGCTGAGGCGCCCGGCGTCATGCAATCGCCGCAGGATCACCAACGTGCTCACCTTGAACTGCCGCGCGAGCCGATCGAGGGTCTGGCGCAGCTCCTCGCGCGCCTGCAACGAAGCCCGGAGCGCTCGAAGGGGAACGAGCAGCTCGGCGGCCACGGCGTTGCACCACCGTTCGACGTCGTTTTCCGGCGCAGTGCTCGGGCCCACGTCGGACAAGGCGGACTGGCCGAGCCACAGGTGCGCGAGTTCATGGGCCAGGGTGAACATCTGGGCGGCTTTGGTGTCGGCGCCGTTGATGAAAACCAGCGGCGCGAGAGAATCGGACAACGCAAAACCGCGAAACTCGACGGGATCGAGCTTCCGGCGGTTGTTGCTGCCGACGACGCCGCTGACCATGACGAGCACGCCGAGCACGTCCGCCTGCTCGATGAAACGCCGCAAGGCGTCCGTCCAGGTCGAAAGCTGGCTGCGCTCTTCGAGGTCGAATCCCAGGGCTTCCCGGATGCGCTCTGCCGTGCCGACGACGTCGTCCGTGGGTCGCGCCGAGCCGACGAACGCAAGCGGGGGCTCGCCCGCGGCCAGCGCGTATTCGCGGTACCACTCCTGCCGTTGCTGGCAAAGGTAGATGGTATCGAGCAGGTCGGGCGTCGGCCGGCCGATGTGGACGTTGCCCGCGGTCCGAAAGTCCGGGATGGGGATCGGCTCCTCGGGAGGCTCCGGCAAGAAGAAAAAGCCGACAGGCGCATGCGTGACGTGAGCGAACCGCTCCAACTGCTTCAGCGTCGGCCGGTCTTCCCCACGCAGCCAACGCTCGAGCCTGGGGAACCTTCGGGCGAGGTGCACCTCTGTATAGCCCGCCCGTTCGTAGGCCCATCTGAATAATTGGGGCGAGACGTCGACTTTCATGTCCCCGCCTCCCAGAACCTCAGCTCCTTTAGATTGTCGGTGATAGCAGCATCCAGCCGGCGTGCCTCGGCCTGTTGCTCGCGCAGTTGCGCCACGAGGCGCGCCATCTTCTCCTCGA
>CAZTUO010000571.1:0-1768 GCA_964616355.1 uncultured Nitrospira sp. | reverse complement strand
GTAGCGGCGTTCGGGGAGGCGCGACCATGGATGGACCTCGATCACGTGATAGAGGGACGAGCGGCGGAAGCGGGTCCGGATTTCCTGGACCGCAGCGCGCAACGCCTGGCGGCGGCTGGCGCGGGCGGCACTGGTGGCGTCGCGGGCGAAGAGCTGCAATTCCGTGGTACCGGGCGCGAAGGCAGTGAACTCGACCGCCAACCGCTCGACCGCTCCAGCCGGCGGCGCCTGCTCCAGTCGGGTCTTGAGCGGCGCCGCCAGGCGGTGGGCGTCGGCCGAGGGATCTTTGAGCGTGATCTCGCAAAGCCAGGAAGCACCCTGCTCCAGCCAGGCGCGGGCGCGAAGCGCGTGCACCCGCCAGCCCACGCGGCGCGGCGATCGCAGCGCGCGCTCGACCAGCTTCTCGATGGCCTGGGCCAGCATCAGCCGGTCCGCCAGCGGGGTGGGGAAATCGAGTTCAGCTACGATCGGTTCGGGCCGCTCGCGCCCGAGCACCGGTTCCGCGAGCACGCCCGCCGCCAGGCGCCAGGCGAGTTGTCCCAGCCGGCCAAACTGCGAGGTGACCGCCGGCTCCGGGAGCGCGGTGAGGTCACCCAGCGTCTTCAGGCCCAGTTGATGGAGCTTGCGATGGATGTCGGGGTCGAGCGGCAGCACGGCCAGCGGCTGCGAGGCCAGAAACTCGAGCCGGACATGGTCCGCCACGATCACGAACTCGCCGGGGCTAGCGCGGGTAGCTGCCACCCAAGCGGTGAACTTGCCCCGGCCCCATCCCAAGCGATACACCGGACGAGCGCCCGCACCGGCAGCAGGATCCTGATGGCCGCCGATCACCCGCTCGCCGGCCTGCAAGCGCGCTTGCTCGAGGGCCCGCACGATCTGCGCGAGGATCCGCTCCGGCGAACCGTACAGGGCGCCCAACCCATCCACCCCCACATAGGCCAGCCCCAGCTCCGCCGGCTCGATCACCGGACTGACCTGACTCAGCGCCAGGAGCAATCGGGCGAACTGTTCGTCGTACCAGACGGGATCGGGTTCCACCAGCACGAGCGGCGGACACAAGCCAATCGCCTGGCTCACGGTAACCCCGGCCCTCACTCCCATCCGGCGAGCCGCCGCCGAGACCATCCAGACCCGCCGGGTATCTTCCGGGGACAGTAAGGCGGTAGGCTGGGCAGCCAATTCCGGTCGCCGTGCCTCCTCGCAGCGCAGGGCAAACAAAGGAATCCAGACGCAGACGGCACACTCGCTTTGGAGTTCTGCAAGCTGCTTCATCGTGGCGCACTCGGTTGACAAATGCTGCTTTATACCCGAATATATCCCGAAGATTTGCTGCCGCAAGGCTGCCGCGTTATGATTTGTAACTGATTGTCATGATTAGATTTGGCGTTGCGGGCTGGGACTATGCGGATTGGTGGGGGATGGTCTATCCACCCACTCGGCCCCGAGGCTTCGATCCCTTAGCCTATCTGGCGCGTTACTTCGACACCATCGAGATCAACTCGACCTTTTACCATCCCGCCACTGCCCGCGCCGCCACCAGCTGGGTCAAGCGGGTCGCCCACAACCCGGACTTCAAGTTCACCGCCAAGCTGTGGCAGCGGTTCACCCACGAGCGGGAGAGCGCGTGGACTCAAGGAGAAGTGGCCCTGGCGCAGGAAGGCCTGAAGCCGCTGGCAGGTGCGGGCAGGCTGGGTTGCGTGCTGGCCCAGTTTCCCTGGTCGTTCAAGCGGACGGTCGAATCGCGCGAGTGGCTGGACGACGTGCTGAG
>CAZTUO010000570.1:313-1773 GCA_964616355.1 uncultured Nitrospira sp. | reverse complement strand
GTGGCAACCGAAGTGGTCCACCGTGCCGCGGCCGCCGCGGCCCAGCACGCCCGAGGCATGCGCATCGTCCACCATCATGATGCAGTGGTAGCGCTCGGCCAACTCACAGAGCTGCGGCAACGGCGCGATGTCGCCGTCCATCGAAAACACGCCATCGGTGATCAGCAGTTTTCGTCCCGGCCAGTCGCGCGTCTCCTGGCAGATTCGTTCGCAATCGGCCAGGTCCTTGTGCTCGTAGATGCGGATGGTGGCCTTCGATAGCCGCGCGCCGTCGATGATCGAAGCATGGTTCAGCCGGTCGGAGATGATCAGGTCGTCCTTGCCCAGAATCGCCGCCACCGTGCCGGCGTTCGCCGCAAAACCGGACTGAAACACGACGCAGGCCTCCGTGCCCTTAAAGCGCGCAATCTGTTCTTCCAACTCCATGTGAATCTTCATCGTACCGGCGATGGTGCGCACCGCGCCCGAGCCCACCCCGTAGCGCCGCGTGGCCTCGATTGCGGCGCGACGCAGTGCGCGGTGCGTGGTCAGTCCGAGATAGTTGTTCGAGCTCAGATTGATGACTTCGCGCCCGTCGAATCTGGCAATCGGTTTCTGCTCGCCCTCGAGCACGCGCAAGCGGAAGTAGAGATGCTTGGCCTTCAGTTGCTCGATTTCTTCTGCCAAATACTGCAGTTGCGGTCGTGTGGTGGTAGTCATGACGGTCCCCCGTTCGCGCGGCGTTCCTTGGCGGCGAGGCGTCATTATAACGAATCGTCGCAGACCTGCACATGCTCCGGCAGCATTCCGTCTCATACGAAGGGGCTCTTGCGCGCCATCCGCAGGAGCACAAGCGGGCTGCGGGAAACCCTGCCTCAAAAAATCCGTTGTCCGAACAAAAAAAGCGCCCGTTTCATACGGGCGCTTTCTGAGGCGACTTGGTTGGGTTTTCAGATTCCGTTAGTTGTTCTTGCCGTTCCTCAAGCGACGCATCCGCGCTAGCGCAATTCCGCCCAGACCGACTCCGAGCAAGGCCAGGGTTCCGGGCTCCGGGGTGTGGCTGACAATGCTGCCAAATTCCACGGTGCCAACACCTGTTACGGCGTTGATCTTGATAGTAATCGATGCCGTAAACTGAGAAATGTCCGAGGGTAGACCAAGCGCCGCCAGCAATTCAGGGCTGGCCGTTCCGCTCACTTGGCTCTCGAATACCCACTCGCTGGTGCCGTCGGCATAGTTGATCAGGGTCCACGTGCCTGCGCCTGTAAACGACCCGCTGAACAGGACTCCCGCCGGCAGGCCGCCCGTACCATTCGACGTGATCGTAATCGAGCCACCGGGATCGAAACTCCACGTGCTGTCGTTCCACGTGCCCGTCGTAAATTCCACCGTTCCGAGGGAGCCTTGGATGGCAACGCCAGTCGTAGACACTTCGGTCAGTTCCGAAGGGTCGCCCGCGTTGGTGAGCGCATCCGTTCCAA
>CAZTUO010000570.1:0-303 GCA_964616355.1 uncultured Nitrospira sp. | reverse complement strand
TTTACCCGACACATCGGTGAGGCGGAAGTCGCCACCCTGGAAGCGGAAGGTCAGCGTGTCCGCCTGCACCGCTGTTGGAGCCAGCAACAAGCCAACTATCAAAACCCACAAAGTCGTCCTCATCAGAAAAGTCCTCCAACTTTGACGCCCCCTCAGAGCGCCTTTATCCTTTCCGGTTTGAAGCAATTTCACTACCAAAATGAAACAGATTTAACCCCTTTGTTTTCAGTGGAGCGAATACTTCTTGCGACCCTGTCAGTGCAAGCCAATGGAATTAACCTGCAAGGAAGTGCAGCTGTTTTC
>CAZTUO010000569.1:0-1777 GCA_964616355.1 uncultured Nitrospira sp. | reverse complement strand
CGATCCACCAACGAGCTCGAGGGCCACCGGCCCCGCAGGCCGGAGCTCGCATCGCGACCGCAGCCAGTAGCCCTTTTCCTCCTGGAGCGCGAGGGCATAGAGCGCAAGTGCCGCGAGCACCGTCCGCGCCGCGTTGTCACGCTTTTCCAGCTCATCGGCGGAGATGGCGTCAGCGCTCCCAGGACCCGCAGAAGGGGGGAAGCGCAGTCTACGGAGCTGGGTGAATGAAAGGATCCAAGTATGGAGCGCATAGTCCATCGTGATCCCGCCAGGCTTGACCGCGCCCGACCGGATGCGAAGCTCGTCACGACGGAACGATGCCTGGCTCAGGACTCGACCGTCACGCGAGCTCAGCTCGTAACGGAGTTCGACAGGAGTCGTTTCGAAAATGTCAGGAATTCTTTCAAGATCATGCCTCCGGATCTCCTCCCGGTCGAAGCGGGGCAAATCCGGCGTGACGTTGCCGTGGTTGATGTCGGACGGGCGGCCTCGCTTCCGGAACAACGTACCCAACTCTTCCTTCGACGTGGCTCCGAAAAGCACTTCCTGCCCGTTTTCATCCTTCGCCACGGCCGCCCAATCGCGGGGGTCGGCCTTGAGGTGGTAGATATGTGCCTTCCCAGCCCGTATTCCCAGCGGGTCAATTCGCGAGGCGGTCCGGACACCTGGGGTAATGTCCACCGCGACGATTTCAGAGACGACGGCCCGCGGAACCTTGGCGGCCTCGACGCCTTCACCGGCCGTGGAGTCCCACGTTCCGAAGATGAGCGCCGTCGGGCAGTACTTGTACAGGGCGGTGGCGTTGTGAGGGCGAGCAGCCACGATCTCCCTGCCGATGGACGATTCCCGGAACCGCGTTTTCAATTGTTGTCCGTCCTTCGTCTCCACGACCTCACTATCACGGATGATGGCATCGTGGATCCGGTGCGGCGCAGTGAGCGACGTAATCCACCCGTGATTCTCGACATAGAGGGCGACGATCGGTAGGTCGCATGAGATGTCGCCTTCTTTAGGAAGGTCACGCCAGTCCGGCAGGAAGGCGTCCAGCAGGGCTTCCTCCATACGATTGGCCTGGGACTGCACGCTGTCGAGGAGCGCACAGCGAACGACCTTCCCCTCGATTCTGCGATCTTCCACCGCGTAGACGCCACCGGCATAGGTCGGCGGGAAGACCTTGTCGCCGTCGCCGCCAACCCCAGTGAGCTTCAGGCGCAGGCGAAGCGCCGCTCCGGACCGTACTGCTTCTTTCAGCCACTCGAGAGTTATTTTCTGCGACTGCAGTGACTTTTCGTTCATCGCTGCTCTCTCCTTTCCTCTTACAACGCACGCGCTGGCGCCACGTCGAAACTTTGCGACGCACGAACCATGACACTTTGCCAGTCCAAGAGCAGATTCGGGACGTCGGACGCCAGCGTAAAGCCGAAGCCTGGAAGCGCGGCAATCCCGCCTCGGCCGCGCTCGCGGCGCCGACCACGCATGATGAGCCGTAAACGGCATCCGGGAATCGCTCGGGCCACTGTCCGGTGTGCGGCACAATCTCGGGCGAGATCGTCTCGCCCTCCTGCAGTGTGCCGACACCGTCGCCCCTTGGCCGCCAGGGGTTACCGGACGTGCTCTTCGGGGCCCGCTTTCGTGGCCGCTTTTGGACTTTTTGGGCCAAAGGTCGCCCGGCGAACGGAGAAATACTCGCCAGCATCACGCCTCTGCACCGCCAATCACCGGCCGGCACACCCCATACCCCCGATACCGCCCGGCCCCGATCAACACCGGCCCCACC
>CAZTUO010000568.1:0-1782 GCA_964616355.1 uncultured Nitrospira sp. | reverse complement strand
CCGTGTAAAGCGCTGGTCTCTCGATACTCGGTCGTACACCGGCCATGGCCGCGATGTGAACAACCACCGATGGCCGGCGCTGCTGAAAGAGGTTGGCGACCTTCTCCCGATCTCGGATATCAACTTCCACCAGATGGAACAGCTGGTTCGAGCAAAGCTCCTGCGTGTTTCGTCTCTTGATGGCCGGGTCGTAGAAGTCGCAGAAGTTGTCGAGGCCGACGACGCTCCATCCATCCGACACCAATCGTTCGCACAGATGCGATCCGATGAAACCCGCCGCACCGGTCACGAGCACTGTCTTCATCCGTCACCCCCGTGAAAGGCTGTCCCCGGCGTTGCGCGACCTCTATCCGTCGCCATCGTGCGGCGGTAAACACGAGCGCCTGCCACGGTTGCCTCCAGAAAGAAACTTTCGCGTAAATATCTCTCCAGTACTGGCAGCACGCTCATCGGGAAACGGCTCCAGCCGTGGAGGTCGGAGGGGGCAGTGTCCACAACGACCGCGCAGTGGTTGGATTCGAGGTCCTTGACAAGGAGCGCCGCGTCGTCTTCCCGGACGTGGGGTCGGGCGTCGAAGTCTCTCGGGACGTGGAGCGGGTCGAAATCGCCCACTACCGGGCTAGGGTTGATGAAACGGCTCGCCGGCCTGCGTTCCGCGAGATAGTACACCGGATTGAAGTACCCCCAGACGAAGAGGCGCTCCTGTGGCGTCGTGTTGGCTCGAAGCCACTGCGCCACCTCGATGGCCGTCGGGTCCTGCGATGGGAAGTTGCGCTTCAGAAGGCCCCTTGCCCACGTATTGGCCCCGAATCCAGCGGCGGACAGGCAGAGGAGGAGCGCAATTGGCCGCAGGAAGAGACTTCCGCGGGTCCCTGCGTCCTGGAAGAACCCCGCCACCAGAAGCGCGGCCCCGGGGACGAGTTGCAGAAAGTAGTGGCCGTAGAAGCGACCGCCCATGCCGACGCCAGCCCACGCGGTCCAGTAGAACCACGAAGCAAGAAGGAGCCAGGCGCGTTCCTGATCGTCTTGTGCCTGCCGAGCCCCTCGAAGCAAACGACGGATCGCCCAGGTCCCGAGGGCCAAGAAGACCCCGCCGTTCGCGAGGCCGTACAAAGCGAAGGCTTGGATGGTCCGCAGGAGGTCCAGCGGTGATGACGCCCCGCGGTACGCGAAGTTGCGGTACAGGTTCCATTCGAGAAATTCAGAACCGCGACCCCTGGCGAAGAACCAACAAGAAACCGCCATCAGGACCGTGATGAAACCAACAGCGGCGGACAGGATGGCGGAAACCCTCGAGTCCCGATGGGCCGTGACCAGGAACCCGACAAGCGCGAGGAAGGCCATTCCGGCCTGGTGCTTGAAACACACGGCCAGGCCGCACGACGCCCCGGCCAGGGCAGCGAGGAGAATCCTGGTCCGGCGCGAGTCGGCGAGCGAATGGCGAACCGCGAGGAAGGCCGCGCAGGCGATCGGCAGGTTCATCAATGTTTCGCAGTCGGTTGCGACCGTGATGTTCGACGAGAACGCGGCGAACGCAAACGCACCTGCCCAGGAGGCGCGAGGCCCGAGCCCCGCGGCGAGGCAGGTCTTCCGAACGACCACGGATCCGAGGAGGACCCACAACGCTGTCCACACGCGGATCCAGCGAAGGTCCGTCGCGCCCAACCCGATCAGCGAGGCGAAGAATCCATAGACGAACGGAGGTTTCTTCTCCACGAACGAGACATACGAGTCTCCGCCCTCGACGAGCGCCTGCCCGTATAGGTAGAAGTCGCTTTCATC
>CAZTUO010000567.1:0-1782 GCA_964616355.1 uncultured Nitrospira sp. | reverse complement strand
ACGGGCAGGTGGCGTTGCCGCCCTTGGAGAAGCCCGCCGGATCGAAGCCGAGGCCTTTTTCGGTGTGGCGTTCGACCACCTCGAAGCGGACCTGTTTCTTGCCTCTGGGGGCGATCAACCGCAGCGCCACGGAGCGGTCCTTCTTCTTGCACAGCCAGGTCTGGCGCACGAGCGGCACGGTCGCCCCGCAGGATGGGTTCTTGCACCGGACGGTGCGCGTCCAGAGGTAGGCGACTGGCACGAGGTAGCCGGGCGGCACTTCCTCCTTGGACTTCCACATTTCCCCTTGTACCGGCGGCCGCTTGCCCTTCCATTCCGGGTCGGGAATGAGCGGGTAGAGATCGCCGATCTCGGCCTTGACCTTCTCCAGCACCCAGTGGCCCCAATAGCGGACCTCGTCGGCCAGGCCACCCCAGGTGGTTTCGCCCTCGGCGTTCTTCGGCCCGGTCATCCCGCGCGCGCTCGCGTCGGCCTTCCCGTACTTCTGTGGATAGACGAGCGTGCAGAGCTCGATGATGTGGGCGACGGGGTTGAGATCGAGCGCGTAGGCCTCGCACCCAAGGCGCAATGCTTCGAGCGGGATCGCCCCACCGCCAGCGAACATGTCCAGCACCTTGGGGCGCGGCGCGCGACCCTCGACGATGTCCTCGGCGGTAACCGGCTTGCCGGTCTCCGTAGAGAGCCGTTCCGCGTGGGCCTCAAGGATGTGCTGCTGCGCCTCGGCGATCGCCTGCAGTGCGCCCGGGTACTGGCAGAGCCGCTCGACGAACTTCGCCGCGTTCGCCCGGGTCAGGCTGTCTCGCTTCTCCTCCGGTCCATTCGCGGGACGGAATCGACTCGCGGGAACCAGCGCCCCATACACGGCAGCCCGGCAGGCCACGAGCGGACGCCGTGCCCACCAGAGGTGCAGCGTCGAGATGTGCCCCTTGCGCACGGACTTCTCCCGCGAGGCCTCGGCGCTGATGGCCTCGATGGGCAGGTAGTCCTCGATGAGCCTGCGGTCGTCGGTCATCGCGCAATCTCCTGCTCCGCCCAGGCCAGGACGGCTTCGGCCAACTCCACGGCGCGCTCATACTCTTCGCGAGACACCGGTTCCTCCGTTCCAGGGTATCGTGTGGCAAAGGCGTAGTCAGTCAGAATCACCGATTCATCGAGCTGCTCGGGCACCTTCAAGCCGCTCTGGCGCAAACCGGTGAGCAGTTCTTCGATACTGTGGACATATCGGAATGTCCAACCGTGCCTTCGGTAGACCGCCTTGATTGCTTTTTCGGCGGCTTGCTGGGCATGGAAACAGAGATCCTCGTAAAAGCCTCCCGCTGGCAAGGGGGCCCGAGCTAGAGCGAGGTCCCCTTTGGCTCGAGCCAGCCATTCAACCGGCGAACCGGGGATGTCACGCTCAACTGGCACGATACAATTCCTTTCCCTCCCGCAAGGCGGGACATATCACCAGAGATGGTTCTTCAGAAAAGCGCTGCACGTCGCCTTCGGTGACCACCACGATGTCGGCGGCAAACCCGAGCCCGAGCAGGGCACGGTAGATCCTCTGCGCGGTTTGTCGCCGATGCACGCCGTCGGGCACGATGACGAGCACATCAAGGTCGCTGTCATGCCCCATGGCCTCCCGAGCCGCCGAGCCGAAAAGAACGATCCTCTTCGGAGCGGCAACCGGGATGATGCGCCTCACCATCTCAGACAGGAGTTTCTGGTCCGGGACTCTCGAGCTGGAGTGCTGGGTGGATGACATGTCTCGCCTGCCCCCCTTCAAGCTTCGTTTCCGTCTTG
>CAZTUO010000566.1:0-1787 GCA_964616355.1 uncultured Nitrospira sp. | reverse complement strand
ACCGCCGCTCGTAGCTCGGCGCCCGAGAACGGCTTGGCCAGGTACGCCGCGCCCTCCGCGAGGGCCTGCGCGTGGGTGTCGGGAGTCGCGTAGGCGCTGATCAGGATCACCGGGATCCCCCCGCGCCGGGCGCGGCGAGCCCGTCCGCGCCCGGCAGCCGCAGGTCGGTCAGGACCAGGTCCGGCAGCTCGGCCTCCAGCAGCCGCAGCGCGGTGTCGCCGTCCGGCGCGATCGTCGCCTCGTACCCCGCGCGCCGCAGCAGGCGGGCGCAGCTGACGGCCAGGTCCGCCTCGTCCTCGACGATGAGCACCGTGTAGGTCGGCCGACGCGCGTCCATCCCCGCAACCCGCCCTGGCCCGTTGCACGCGCGGTGCCAGCCCGCCGCGGCTGCGTGCCGGCTGGCTCAGGGCAGGTCGGCGCCCCCCGCCTCGCGCTTCTCCAGCGGGACGTAGTCCCGGTACCCCGGGCCCACGTAAAGTTGCCGCGGGCGCGCGATCTTCTGCTCCGGGTCGTTCCGCATCTCCAGCCACTGCGCCAGCCACCCGCTCGTGCGCGGGATCGCGAAGAGGACGGGGAACATGTCGGGCGGGAAGCCCATGGCCTGGTAGATCAGCCCCGAGTAGAAGTCCACGTTCGGGTAGAGCTTCCGCGACACGAAGTACTCGTCCTGGAGCGCGATCCGCTCCAGCTCCAGCGCCACCGGCAGGAGCGGGTTCGGACGCGTGACGGCGAAGACCTCGTCCGCCAGGCGCTTGATGATGCGGGCGCGGGGGTCGTAGTTCTTGTAGACGCGGTGGCCGAACCCCATCAGGCGCGCCTCCCCGGCCTTGACCTTCCGGATGAACTCGGGCACCCGCTGCACCGAGCCGATGGCCTGGAGCATGCGGAGGACGGCCTCGTTGGCCCCGCCGTGGAGCGGGCCGTAGAGCGCGGCCACCCCCGCGGCGAGGGCGCAGTAGGGATCCACCTGGGAGGAACCCACGCTGCGCACCGCGTTCGTCGAACAGTTCTGCTCGTGGTCGGCGTGGAGGATGAACAGGATGTCCAGGGCCCGCTCCAGGACCGGATTCGGCTTGTATTTGACCTCCGTGGCCTTGAAGAGCATGTTGAGAAAGTTCCCCGTGTAGGAGAGGTCGTTGTCGGGGTACGCGTAGGGCATCCCGAGGCTGTGCCGGTAGGCGAAGGCCGCCAGCGTCGGCATCTTGGCGATGAGGCGGATGACCTGTAACCGCCGGGTCTCTCCGTCGGCGGCGGCCTTGGCCTCCGGGTAGAAGGTGGACAGCGCCGCCACCGCCGAGACCAACATCGCCATGGGGTGGGCGTCGTGGTGGAACCCGTCGAGGAACTTCTTGAGGTTCTCGTGAATCCAGGTGTGATGCGTGATCTCCCAGCGCCAGCTATCCAGCTCGGGGCCCGTGGGCAGCTCGCCGTGGATCAGGAGGTAGGCGACCTCCAGATAGTTGGACTGCTCCGCCAGCTGCTCGATGGGGTAGCCGCGGTAGCGGAGGATCCCGCGCTCCCCGTCGATGAAGGTGATGGCGCTCCGGCAGGAGGCCGTGTTCAGGAAGGCGGGATCGTAGGAGAGGAGCCCGAAGTCCTCCGGGCCCGTCCGGATCTGGCGGAGGTCGATGGCGCGGATCGCGCCGTGTTCGATGGGGATCTCATAGCGCTTCCCGGTCCGGTTGTCGATGACGGTCAGGGTCTCGGCCATGGGCCACACCTCCCCGCGGCGCCGTTCGGCGCCGTCGTGTCGTGCCGTCTCCGCCCGGCGCCCCACCCGCCCGGGC
>CAZTUO010000565.1:0-1793 GCA_964616355.1 uncultured Nitrospira sp. | reverse complement strand
CTGCGCACACGCGAGGACTACGCGCCCTACCGGCCCTACCTGACCGAGGACAAGTGCAAGTCGGACGCGCTCCGTCTCCTCGCCTTCCGTCAGGATCAAGAGCTGCTTCCGTTCTGGCTAGAGCTCTTGGGCGGCGGCGCTGCAGGTGACGAAAAGGGCGTCTACCGCAGGATCGATCTCGTGTGGGAGGGGCTCGCGGGACTCCCAGACCGCGCTGCTGTCTTGAAGGCACTCGAGGAGAGACTCAAGGGACCGCAGCGCAACCGCTGCCTCCTGTTGTACGTCGCCCTCGCCGTGCCGAAGACGGAGGACGTGACCTGGAGAGACGTCGATGCTCGCCGGACCAAGCTAAGCGAGCAGCTGTCTAGGTAGCGAAGTCCCGCTGCGTCCTCAAGGCTCGGATTGGCGTCCTTGCTGCAGACACGAGTGGTCCCGGCCTGCGGCCTAACAAGCCGCTGCAGCCGACGAGCGGCGGGCACGCCTCTTCAGGAAGCGGTAGCATGGGGTGTCGCCGCTCGCGGCTGAGCGGCGAGACGTTAGGCGCCATCGCGCCTGGACGAAGGAGGGGCACCATGTGGAGCGTGAGCCTGTCGTTCTTGCTACTCGGCTTTCTGATGTTAGCGGCAGGATGTGCAGCCATGCAGCCGTTGCCGGATCAGGCCTCGATGGATGCTCCACAAGACCCGGCCCAAATCATCGTTGTTCCCGAGTGGCCGACGCCCGGAAAGAGGTATCTCGTCGAGCGCGACGGTCAGCAAGAAATCTGGCTGGTGAAAGACAACAACGGCACGATCGAGTTCATCGACTCGTCGACGCAGCAAACGAAGTTTTGGATTAAGCTCGGTCGCTGCCTGTCCTTTTCATATTTGCAGGGGCCGGGTGCATCGCCTCATGATTTCGGCGCCATGGGGCAGCCCGCATATCACACGGTGCCGCCAGACTGCAAGGTCTGGAACGGACGCACTTGGACTCAGACCTATGCCGTGCAAATGCCACGGCTCTCTAACCCGTGCTATTACGGCGCACGGCGAAAGCCGACCGTTGAGGGAACGCCCGGGCGACGGATTGTTACGAGCGACTCCTCCGTGGAGATTACGGGCCCCGGTGTGCGTGGCGGGTACTATGCGACGCGGTATCGTGTGATCTACTCGGAAGAGCTGCAGTTCTTCAAGGAGCTAGCGCCTGGCTACATCGGGCGCAAAGCGATCATTCTCCGCGATTTGAAGGAATAGATGCGCCTAACAAGCCGCTCGACCCGACGGCCGAGACGGCCGCGGGTCAGCGCCAGCGTTAGGCGGCCCGAGAGGAACCGATGATTAAGAACTTCGACCAGATCAAAGAACAACTGAAGGAGCTTGCCGGGGTTATCAACTCCTTCAAGTCCGAGGCCGTGCAGCTTCGCTTGATCGAACTCGTATTCAAGACGGCCGAGGGTGGCTCGGATGAGGAGTCGAGCATAGACGCGCCAAGTAATGAGGTTCGCCCCCGCCGAAAGGCTAGTAGGCCGGCGGGGAACTTACCGGCGGCCGCCGCCATCCCAAAGGCAAAGGGATCTGGGCGCCCTGGCGGCAAGGCAATGCTGGATCGCCTCCTGAGCGAGGGCTTCTTCAAGAAGCCGAAGACGATCAAGCAGGTGGTCGAACACTGCGAGCACAATCTCGCCTTTAAGTACAAGCAGTCCGACTTCTCAGGTCCACTCGGCCGCCTCACGCGCGACGGCAAACTGAAGCGGACGAAGAACGCCGACAAGCAGTATGAGTACTCGGAAGCCTCAGTCGCCGCTTGAGCCGGCG
>CAZTUO010000564.1:0-1797 GCA_964616355.1 uncultured Nitrospira sp. | reverse complement strand
CGCGAACATCCTCAGATATGGAGTTCACGACGGCCTGCGCGAACGAGTGCGCACCCTGCCAGTCGTCAACATCATCATCGCGCGCCTTCTCTTCATCTTGGTTCTCACTCCGGCATACGTCGTCTTCGTACTGCCGGGGATCTACGTTCACTCACGCTTGGCGCTGTACCTCCCTGTGCTCCTTCGACAGCCGCATGCCAATGCGCTGGAGAGTCTTTCGCGAAGCTGGTCATTGTCTCGGTCGCGCTTCGTCAGACTTTACACACTCTGGATTGCGGTGGTCGTCAGCTACCCCGTGTCCCTATTGCCATTCGGGCTCGGCCTAATCCTCCGGCAGCCAGTCAACGGCCTCGCCAAGGACATCATGTTCGTCTCTTGTTCGAATCGCCCGCGCGACGGGCCGACCGTACTGGGAGAGCCTGGAGGCAAAACGACAGCTTGACAACGGAATCAACCAAACGAAAGGAGCAACCACATGGGTAAGTACGTGCAGCAGAATCTCAGTGCCGGTGAGCAGGTGGTCTACGAGGCGAAGTTGCATTGGATCATCTTCGTCTCACTGAAGGCCCTGCTGACGCTGTTCATCGCGCCGCTCATCGCGATGAGCACCAGTGAGTTCGCCATCACGAACAAGCGCGTGATCATCAAGGTGGGGTGGATCTCCCGTCATACGCTTGAGATGAACCTCAACAAGATCGAGTCGGTGAATGTCAACCAGGGCATCCTGGGTAGGTTGCTGGGATACGGAACGATCGTGGTGGTCGGCACGGGCGGCACGAAGGAGCCGTTTCCGGCGATCAAGGACCCGCTGACGTTCCGCAAGAAATTCCAGGAACTCCAGGCACAGGCATAGGGAAACGAGCGGGGCGACGCCTAACAACCGGTTGCAGCGGACGGCGCTTCGCGCCGCCGCTGAACCGGGACGTTAGCCGGACAATGGCGATGCGCGCTGGCAAGTCGGAGCTTCTCGACATCCTTCGAATCGCCCACGAGACATCTGGGCGAGGCGCCGGGCTCTCGCTGAGGGAGGCCCTGCGGCTGGTGCGATACACCGATCTACGAGCGGGCTTCGAGCCGGCCGATCTCCGCCCCCTGCTCAAAGCCGAGCCCGAACTTTTGGAGGCATGGCTCGCGTACTCGGAGGACAAGCGGACGACCGGAGGCTGGTACCTTTTGCGGTCTGGCGAGATCGGTCGGGTCGGGGACGATGAATCCCGACGCCACTTTGACTCTCTGGAGGAGGCTTAGGCGGAGTATGTTGTGCGGGAGTTGGATTTCTGGGCCGGAGTCCGACGAGCCGGCTAACAAGCCGCTGCAGCCGACCGGCTTCGCCGGCGGCTGAGCGGCCGGGCGTTATGCGATCTAGCGGAAGGAGGCACGAAGCCATGGCATCGCTCGAAGAACTACTGACCTGGATTACAAGTAACCCGCCGAACGGTGAAGATCATGGCGACTACTATTGGTGGGTCAGCGAGCTCAACGAATCACTTCCTGGCTGGCAGACGATCGTCAAAAACCCTCACTACTGGCCTCGCATCGAAGCCGCAGAACCTCTTGGAAGTTTTGATAGTCTTTGTGAAGCACTCGTAGTTGTGGCTGGAGCGGGCCTGGCAAAACGTTGGGTGACGTCGAGCGTTCGAGCACGAGCCGAAGCAGTCAGCAAGTGGATTCGGGACGTCCGGTATATGGACGAACGCTTGACCGCTGATCTCTGGAGCCTTTTGAGCGACGAGACGAAGCGCGATATCGTATTGCGTGTTTTCGACGAATACCCGGGACAACCTTTTGATGCATGGG
>CAZTUO010000563.1:0-1802 GCA_964616355.1 uncultured Nitrospira sp. | reverse complement strand
CGCTCTGGCCCATGGGGCGGCTCAGGATCGCCGAGGGCTGGGGGAAGAAGCGGGTGAAATTCAAGCCCTTCCGCCCATTTTTGGATGTGCTGAACAAGGCGAAATAGGAAGGAGGTGAGATTATGGGGGTTATCCGGACGGTGGAAGTAGAAGGCAAATCTGATTGGGGTTTTGATGATGCGGTCCGCAACGCCGTGGCCGAAGCGGCCGAGGTAGTACGTAACATCACGGGCGTTGAGGTCTTAAGCATGACGGCTGATGTGCATGGTGACCGGGTAAGGACGTTTCGTGTACTTACGAAGATAACCTTCATAGGCCAGGAGGTAGGTGCAGGTAGCTGAGCTGGAGCCAAGGAGGTGAGACAATGGAGAGCCTAACACAGCTACCCGACTGGGCCGTAACGGCCAGGCATTCCGCAGCCCAGGCATGGGATCTGACCACAGTAGCCCGGCAATGGGCGGTTCAAGCATGGGAGCTTGGGAAGCAGACAGGCGTTGCCGTCTGGCAGCAGGCGGGGACGGGGGAGAGGATAGCTGTCATGGGCCTGGCGGCAGCGGCTTTGCCGGTTGGCGCGGGCCTTTTGCTAGGCATCCAGAACATCGCCCGGCTCGCCATCACCTCCCCCGTGCGAACCCTGGGCCGGCTCCTGGCGTCTGGCAAGGCCAAGGCGGAGGAGGCCGTGGGAATGCGGCCGGCCCAGGCAAGGCAGGCCGGCGGGGGGCGGACTGACAAGGCACAGGCCGGCAAGGAGCCGGAGAGTGTTCTGGCCTACTTAAAGGCGCTCACAGGACTTTACGGCGTCAAGCGCGAGGTGGCCAGGATCTACAGCCTTGCCCTGGCGGAGCAGAGGCGGCGGGAGCAGGGGGGCCGGCCCCAGGCGCTTTCCTGGCACATGGCCTTCATGGGGCCCCCGGGGACGGGGAAGACGACGGTGGCGAGGATAATTGGCGGGCTTCTGCACGAGCTCGGCTTTCTCCCCCAGGGCCACCTGGTGGAGGTAAGCCGGAAGGACCTCGTGGGGCAGTATGTGGGCGAGACGGCGCAGAAGACCTGGGCGGCCATCCAGCAGGCCATGGGTGGGGTTCTCTTTGTGGACGAGGCTTACGCCTTAGCTCGGGGCGCGGAGAACGACTTCGGGCGGGAGGCTGTGGACGTGCTTGTGAAGGCCATGGAGGACCACCGGGACAGGCTCTGCGTGATCCTGGCCGGGTACGAGGAGGAGATGGACGCGCTCTTCCGGCTGAACCCGGGACTTGAGTCGCGGGTGGCCAGGAAGGTCCGGTTTGAGCACTACACCCCGAAGGAGCTCTGCGAGATTGCCTGCAACGAGCTCAGCCTGCGCGGGTTCAGGCCGCGGGGGTGGGACGCGGAGAGCGGGCGGTGGCGCTCGGAGGAGGAATACCGGGCCTGGTGGGGGACTTTCCACAGCGTCTGCCAGGAGGCGTGCCGGGGCAACGTGCAGCGGGCCATCGGGTTCAGGAAGGATGACCTCAGCGCCTTCGGGCAGGGGTTTGTGCCGGGAGACGGCCGGTGGGCGCGGAACCTGGCCGAGCGGATCATCGAGGCCCAGGCGGAGCGGGTGGCGAGGACAGGAGAGGATCCGTGGGAGATAACCCCGGAGGATGTCCTGGAGGGCGGAAGGAGGGTCGGTGCATGAAGGAATCTGCCCAGCCCGTCGTGGCCTTTGTAACCAGGGAGGAGTATTTGCGGATCCACCGCTACTGCCAAGAGCACGATGTGAAGGCAGGCGGGATCTACGATGCCCCCTCGGGCGGCGCCATTAACGTGTGGAGCCGGGAGAG
>CAZTUO010000562.1:0-1805 GCA_964616355.1 uncultured Nitrospira sp. | reverse complement strand
GATCGTCCCAATGTTGACGTGGGGCTTGCGCCGCTCAAATTTCGCCTTCGCCATGTCACGCCTCCTTCACTCTCCTCGATTCTTGGCGATGATCTGGTCAGCAATCTGCTTGGGGACCGGCTCGTACCGATCGAACTCCATGCTGTAGGTCGCACGCCCCTGCGTCCGCGAGCGCAGATCGGTGGCGTAGCCGAACATCTCCGCCAGGGGCACTGCCGCTTCGACAGCCTGGGAGCCCGCGCGGACCTTCATCCCCTGGATCTTGCCGCGCCGGCTGTTCAGGTTGCCGATGACGTCGCCCATGTATTCCTCCGGGACCAGTACCTCGACCTTCATGATCGGCTCGAGCAGCACCGGGTTCGCCTTCTTGCACGCTTCCTGGAACGCCATCGAGCCGGCGATCTTGAACGCCAGTTCGTTCGAGTCCACCTCATGATAGGACCCGTCCACGACCCTGACGCGGACGTCCCGGACTGGATAGCCGGCCAGCACGCCGGTCTCCATGCGCTCCCGCACGCCCTTCTCGATCGCCGGGATGTACTCCTTGGGGATGACGCCGCCCACGATCTTGTTCACGAACTCGAAGCCGGCCCCCGACCCGTCGAGCGGCTCGACCTCCAGGACCACGTGGCCGTACTGCCCGCGCCCGCCGGTCTGCTTGATGTACCTGGCCTCGGCTCTGCCCGTCCCTCGGATCGTCTCCCGGTAGGCCACTTCGGGCTTCCCGACGTTGGCCTCGACCTTGAACTCCCGCAGGAGCCGGTCCACGATGATCTCCAGGTGGAGCTCCCCCATGCCGGCGATGATGGTCTGCCCGGTTTCCTCGTCGGTCCGGACCCGGAATGAGGGATCCTCCTGGGCCAGCTTCTGCAGCGAGAACCCGAGTTTTTCCTGGTCTTGCTTGGTCTTGGGCTCGATGGCCATGGCAATAACCGGCTCGGGGAACTTCATGACCTCCAGCAGGACCGGCCTCTTCTCGTCGCACAGGGTGTCGCCGGTGGTCGTCCCCTTGAGCCCGACGGCCGCCGCGATGTCGCCCGCATACACGATGTCAATTTCCTCGCGTTTGTTGGCGTGCATCTTGAGCAGCCGGCCGATCCGCTCCTTGGTGCCCTTCGTGGCGTTGAAGACATAGCTGCCCGTCGTGAGCGTGCCGGAATAGACGCGGAAGTACGTGAGCTGGCCGGCGAAGGGATCCGTCATGATCTTGAACGCCAGGGCCGCGAACGGCTCGTCATCGCTGGCGAGGCGCTTGACTTCCTTGCCACTGGCAGGATCCACCCCGACCACCGGCGGAATGTCCACCGGCGACGGGAGGTAGTCCACGACCGCGTCCAGGAGCTGCTGGACGCCCTTGTTCTTGAAGGCCGAGCCGCACAGCACGGGCGTGATCT
Organism: uncultured Nitrospira sp.; assembly: GCA_964616355.1. GTDB lineage: Bacteria > Nitrospirota > Nitrospiria > Nitrospirales > Nitrospiraceae > CAZTUO01. The sequence continues at coordinate 411 of CAZTUO010000562.1, read as the reverse complement.
TCATCGCGATCGTCCCGGCACGGATCGCCCGCCTGACCTCCTCCTCGGTGAGCGGCTCACCGTTGAGGTATTTTTCGAGCGCCCGCTCGTCGTGCTCCGCCACTGCCTCGATCATCTTCTCCCGATACTCGCGGGCGAGCTCGACCAGGTCCGCCGGGATCTCCCGGATCTCGTACTTGGCCCCCAGCGTCTCGTCGTCGTAGTAAAAGGCCTTCATCAGGACGAGGTCCACGGAGCCACGGAACTCGGCTTCACGCCCGATCGGCAACTGGATCGGCACCGGGTTGGCCCCCAGCCGGTCCACGACGGAGTGCACGCTGGCGTAGAAGTCCGCCCCGACCCGGTCCATCTTGTTCATGAACGCGATGCGGGGGACGCGGTACTTGTCCGCCTGCCGCCACACCGTCTCGG
>CAZTUO010000561.1:0-1808 GCA_964616355.1 uncultured Nitrospira sp. | reverse complement strand
ATTCATGATGGCCCTTCCCACCTGGCTGCCAAGCTCCACCGGGCTCAGGTGGCGCGCCGTCAACTCGCGATATACGTGGATCTGTCCTCGATCGTCCAGGCAAAACCAGAGGAAAACGCTCGGGTGGTCATAACCCCAGTCGCCCGCGATCCAGCGCTTGAACCACGGCTTTAGCTCCTCCCGGTCGATCACGTGATTTGCCTCTGGCGGTTCTCCCTGCAGTGGTCCGTACGGTCTCCACTCGTCGAAGAACTGCCCCTGGAGCGCATTCCAGTCCCCCCAGCGCCATGCCTCCCGGATCCCGGGCGGAAGACTCTCCAGGTACGTGACATAGCTCGGGTCATTCTTGGTCAGAGAGGGGTTCGAGTCTACGGTCGCAGGAATGTAGATCCTCCAGTGACCGGCGACCGGATCGCGGAACGGAGTACCGAATTTGACTCGTTCGCCGTTCTCGTCGGTAACGTAGATGAAGCGCTTCCGGATCCACGCCGTTCCCGGACCTCCGGGGTTGGCCGTGGCGATGACCTGGGCGGGAAGTTTCGGGCGTGTGGACCTCACGCTGCCCAGCACCTTAAGATAAAGCTCCTCGGACGGAATGAGCTGCAGTTCCTCGATCAGGAGCCTGTGGATCTCCTGTCCCTGGTACTTAGAAAAGCTTTCCGGTCCGATGAGGTGCCCGGTTCGGATCACGGCACCGCTCGGCCAACGCCAGAACGTCGGCCGGCCAAGCCGCTGAGCGCCGAAGCGCGAGTAAATCCTGTCTGCCCGCTCGACCCAGTCGGCCAAATCTGCGGAGTGACGCCTCAGGACGAGACCTACGTAGTCGGGATGCTCCCAGTGTCCGAATTCATCCTTCGCGATGGCGGGCAACATCATGGCGATGATGCCGAATTCCGTCTTCCCGCCCCCGCGGGCTCCTCCGTACAGGAGCTCCTTCTCGGTACGCGTAAGCGCGAACGCTTGTGGGCCGGGATGAGGGCGCCACTCCCAGTTACCGACCTTGAGCACGATAGTACTCCCTGGCGCAGCGCATCCATCCATGGCAGTCCTCCATGGCCTTCATGAGCTCATCGGGCATCCTCGCGGAGACGAAGCCATACCACATCTTGCCCTCCGGGTCCGTGACGACTCCGCGAACGTAGTAGTGTCCGTCGGGCTCGGGCTTCTGCTCGATCTTGCATCCGATCTGTCTGGGGACGACCTGCGGGGGCATGGGTCTGCAGATCCGCACCTTGGGACAACCCTGGCAACCCGGCGGGTAGGCCCGCTTGGGGCCGCAGGCGGCCATCAGGATGGAGGCGAAGACGAAGATAACCAGGGTGGCCATTTTCCCTCCCTTAACATCTCGGCTACCTCCACCGCGCGACGGCCGACCTGGGACGCCCATCGGGAGGATAAGGCCTCCTGGGCGGCACGCTCCCAGTCCTTTCCGCGAATCGCCGTGATCATGCGTCGAAACCTGAGCAGTCCCGACGTTCCGAGGTTGAAGGCCATGTCCGTGATCGCCGCAGCCCGGACCTCGTCCAGTTCTGTAAACCACTCATGCATGGACAGTGCCGAACGGACGCGCGCGATGTCGTTGGTTAGCATAATGAGTGCTTCCTCCGCGGTGATCCCCACGTCTTCAAGGTTCCGGCCGTACCCGATCGAGATCTTTCCCCCATCGGGATCCCGCACAATCTCTCCGGTACGATCCGAGTAGGGATGCCGGCGAAGCCCCTCATGCCTGGCGATGAGTTGTTCGAGATTCGTCATTTTGTTGCCACCGCCGTCAAGGGACCGGTCATTAGTGTTGCTCCCGCCGCCAG
>CAZTUO010000560.1:1593-1811 GCA_964616355.1 uncultured Nitrospira sp. | reverse complement strand
CAGCGATGGCCCTCTCGTCGGACCTGCGGAAATGCTCCACCTGCTTCCGCAAGTCACCGCACACCCGATCGATTTGCTTCATCATAGCCTTGGCCAGGATCTTGAGCTCCACGCCGATCTGCACGTTTGCCACGGGGCCTCGCGCGACGCGGTATCCCGGCACGAGTACAGCGGCTTCGCCCGGAACAAGCTCGCCAAAGGTGCCGTCCCCACGCCTC
>CAZTUO010000560.1:0-1527 GCA_964616355.1 uncultured Nitrospira sp. | reverse complement strand
ACTGGGTTACGACGCAGCTCATAGAGGTCCTCAAAAAACTCGAGGGCAATGCGATCGCCCGTCGTCCGGTCACGGTGACGATACGGGACGCCCTCGAATGCGCGTTGAAAGACCTCGAGGAGTCGCATCATCATGCTTGGCCTCCGGGGGTGCCAACCGGGCGAGCCGGTGAAAGCGTGGCGAGGCTGGAGCGGGAGCAACGCGTGGAGGCGCAGCGCCTGCGATCCGCCCCCGTCGGTCGCTGCCAGTCCTCACCCTCCGCGCGCCCACCTTCGCAACGTTGCGCCCGCGCAAAGCGCAGACCAGTCATGCGCCCGCATCCGCGTAGAGGAACGAGATGGTAGCCCCAAAGCTGGCCTGGGCGAAGCGGCGCTTGCCCGCCTCAAAATACTGCCGTTCGATCTCGAAGCCGATGCTGGAGCGATAGGCACGGATGGCCCCAGCGGTCGTGGATCCCGTGCCCCAGAACGGATCCAGGACGATGTCTCCCACAAACGAGAACATGCTGATCAGCCGATAGGCCAGTTCCTCGGGAAACGGCGCCGGATGACCGCGCGTCGATGCACCGGGGAGGTCATCCCACACCTGCCGAAACCAGCGCCGGTGATTCTCGGGGTCGATAATGCTCAGAGCTCGCTGCTCCGCGCTCGGCTTGCGGTAGCCTCCCGGCTTGCGAAACAAGAGAATGTACTCCACGTCATTCTTCACCACGGCGTTCGGCTCATAGGGCTTCCCGAGGAACGCAGCGCCGTTGCCTTCCACCTCCGTCGCAGCGTTCGCGATCTTGTACCAAAAGATCGGACTCAGGTAGTCGAACCCGATCTCCCGCAGCCGGACCGTGATGTCCGCATGGAGGGGCACGACCATGTGCCGACCGGCCGCACGGCGCGACAGGCAGACATCGCCAACCACAACACACAGGCGGCCGCCTGGAACGAGCAGATCGAAGCACCGCCTCCAAACCCGGTCCAGTTCCTCGAGGAATCTCGGGTAGCTGTCGATGTGGCCGAGCTGCGCCTCGGCTGCCTCGCCCTTGTACGCCTTGAGGGTCCAGTACGGCGGAGACGTCACAACGAGATGAACGCACTCAGGTTCCTTCAACGGCCCCATGGTCCGGGCATCTCCCAGGTAGATGAGGTGCCGGGTGTTCATCAGACCCCGGCGAGAGGCCCACGCCTCGCGCTTCGCTGCAAGCTTGGCCTCAACCCGAGGCTCTTTCGGACCAGTGAAGAGATGGGTCTTCATGACGGCCTGCCGCTCCCCTCATTCCCTCTGCAAACGGGCGCCACCCTGTCGCCGGTCCTTGCGCAAACTTATGGAGCGCGGAAGAGCGCGTCATAGCCGCGCGACCACGCCCCCCGTGGTACGTCTGGCTCGCGGCCGGGGAGCCAGCGGGCGGGCACCGGCGGAAAGACGTCGAATCTCCCCAAACGCCTCTCCAGCCTCGCGGTGCCCCCAGGGACCCGGCCGGGGAGGATCTTTGCCAGGGCGTGCGCAGCCTTGGAGCCATCGGCCACGCACGCCCTG
>CAZTUO010000559.1:730-1822 GCA_964616355.1 uncultured Nitrospira sp. | reverse complement strand
CACAGCGACTTGAGGGCAGAAGCGAGGGCATCTCCGGGGACCACATCGGGCCACACGAGGTACACCTCGTCGGCTTCAAGCCACGCGCGGGCGAAGGTCCGCGGCTGCCGGTCGCGGGCGAGCTGTGGGGCCGACTGGATGATGGCCGTTGGGGGCTTCGATACCTCGCCCGGCTTGTCGTTCACCGGCACGTAGTGCGTCACGGCCGTCCGCGCCCATGCCGCCGGAGCCCTGAGCGAAGGCGGGGAGAGCGACTCCAGCAAGAGTAGCGCCTCCCGCTCCCGAGGATCCGCCCCGGTCGCGAAGTGCGCCGCAGCGAGCGCCATGAACACCCGCGCGGGATGCGGCGGCCACTCGGGCCGCTCCCGAGCGTCAGGATCCGAGGCGGCCACGAACCCGTTCAGGTACCGGATCCCGAGCGTCAGCATGTCACGAGACCTCCACCGTCTCCTTCGCCGCCTCGAGCTGGCTCAGCCGCACCAGCTTGACCAGCTCCGCAGAGGGCTCGAGCACAAGGGGCTCCTCGGGCCACGGCAGTCCCGCTCGCCGGGCACCCTCCACCGCGTCGTTCAGCAGCTCCGTCCCTGCATCGCTCGTAAGGGAGAACCGCTTCGGGTCCTCGCCCGGCCGATCCAACAGCTCCCACACCATTGGCCCGTCGGGCCAGAGCAGGCAGCGGCTCCGCAGGTCGGTCCCGGCCTCGAACGCGAGGGTGGCCGCGGCGAGACCGAGGGCGGCCAACACGGTCCGGGCCGCCACATCCACGTCCGGATCCGCCCTGCCGTTGAGGGGGAAGCGCAGCCGGCGGAGACAGATCAGCGAGAGCGTCGTCGTCTGCTCGGCGTATTCCACCGTTAGACCCGAGTTGGCGATCTCGAACGGGACACTGGAGTGGTTGATCTGCGCCGGTCGGACCGCACCCTTGTCCTTCGGGTCCGCCACCCGCAGGAGCGACCTGTCCTGGTCCCGGAGGACGGGGACGTTCTTGCTGATCTCGAGGGGGTCCCGGCGGACCCCCCTGGATCGGTAGGACTCCTGCCACTCCGCACCAACCCCTACGATCTCGGACACCATCGCCCGTTCGAACTTCGG
>CAZTUO010000559.1:0-720 GCA_964616355.1 uncultured Nitrospira sp. | reverse complement strand
CGAGGCCGCCCTTGGGCCCCGTCGAGTCCCACATCCCGAACACGAGCGCGGTGGGGCACAACTCGAAGAGCGGAGTTGCGTTCGCGAGGCTCACCGTGTTGAGGCTCTTCCCCCTGTCCGATCTGCGGAACCGTGCGCCGTCCAGCTCGCTGTCGCGCAGGATCGCGTCTGCCAGCCGGTGCGGCACCTGCAGGCTCGTGATCCGGCCTACCTTCTCGATCAGCCGACCCGCCTGCTCATCGGCTTCCAGATCCCCGGTCGGATCGTGGTCGGAGAAGTCCACCACGACCAACGGCAGCGAGATCCGCCCCGTGTCGACCGCCTCCTGCAGGGCGAGCTCCATGCGGTTGGCCTGGCTCTGCACGCTGTCCAGAAGCACACAGGACACCGGCTCGTCGCCGCCGGAGATTCGTCGCCTCTCGATGGCGTAGACCGCCCCCGCGAAGGTGGGTGGAAACACCTTGTCGCCCGGACCACCTGCGGGTTGGAGCCGCCGCCGGCACCGGAACGCAGCGGCGGATCCGCTCACCGCCGTACGGAGCGCATCGAGCGTCAGCTGGTCCACCAAGGCCTCCTTCCCCGGGATCCCCTCGCGCGCCCTGTGGAGGCACGCGAGCGGACCCCTCTTCCCCTGGATCCGTTCCTCATGGTCTTCCCCCTGCTCGGACTACCGCTCCTCGAGGCCAGCTCGGGTCGAGGCACACCCAACCACCGCGTGGC
>CAZTUO010000558.1:0-1826 GCA_964616355.1 uncultured Nitrospira sp. | reverse complement strand
GACGAGGCCGCCGTCAATGGGCTTCCCAGCCCGTGGGGGGCGGGATGGGCCGGAGAGTTGCAAGCCACCGGCTGAGCTCACAGTGCCCCCGGTTTGGGTGTCGCGGCTCCGTGCTGCTCGGGTCGGCGCCTCAGCAGGTCATGGGGCTGAGGTCACGATGCCCGTGGGCTTTCGGTCTCAGGCCCCACGGGTGGCCAGGGGGTTACTACGGACGGACGTCCCGCATGGTCTCCCTAACGGACGGGAAACCGCGGGAGCTGATAGGCCTCTAAAAGACGATTCCAGTCCCCAAGCGCCACCTGTGGGAGGAGGGTCTCGACGGCGATCTCCCGCAGCCGGTCGAACACATCCCCGCCGACGGGCTGAAAGCCATGGGCCAGGGGCGACATGTTCCGGCTCTCCAGGCAAGGCCGCAGACGCCCTGACCGGTCCCGGTACATCTCGAGAAACCCTTGCGCGACTTCGTCTCCTAGGTCAGCGAGGAGTTCGTAGCCCTCGACCAGGCCGACTTTGAGGCGGCCGTCGACCCCGACCCGGGACGCCCACTTGTTCCGCACCTCGTCAGGAAGCAGCTCGAGCCGGACCTGGTCCGCCCGGAGGCCCCGGTCGTGTAAACGCCGCTGGGCGGTATACTCCATGAGCCGGTACAACAGCGCTACGGCCACGTCGTACCGGTGCTCTCCGGCCCGGCGGTCTGCGTGGGCCAGGAGGTCCAGGGCGACCCTGGGGGCGTCCAGGAGGAGCCCGCAGCCGCATTCCGAGCCCGTGCACCGGCGGTTCCAGATGGCGTGGACCAGGTCGCTCGCGCGCTGAAGGGCATGGGCGAGCCCGAGTGACTCGACTTCGGCCCGGAGCCGGCCGTGCCCGAGGATTTCCCGAAATCCTTGACACGCGCCCTTGTAGTCGAGGGCCTCCCAGGCCTCGCAGACGCGGGCCAGCCGCTCCATCAGGTCCAGCCGCGTGCGGTGCTCGGGCCGGACGAGCCGGCCTCGGAGTTCGCCCACCCGGTCCAGGACGCTGGCAAAGTGGCCCGCGTTGAAAAGCCGGACCAGGTCCTCCCAGGAGCGGCGGAACAGGAGTTCCGCCGGCTGAAAGCTGATGACGCGCTCGCTACCGGCGATCACGCGACCTTCGGCGTCCCGGTCTCCCTCAATGTAGCTGATGGTGCCGAGCTCCAGGGCCACGGCCACGTAGTCGACCGCTGCCGACATGGCCTTCGTGCCCCGCGTGTAGTCTACGTAGACCTCCGCGGGGTGGAATCCCCGCCGGAGCAGGACGTCCGTGATGACCTCCTCATAACGCAGGACGAGCCGCTGGACGTCGCCGGTCTCTTCGTAGACGTCGATGAAGTAGAGGTCGGCCGGGATGGAGCGGTCTTGAACGGCCTTCTCGGCAAAGGCGCGACTCTGCGGAGAGCAAAGGAAGAGGACGAAGTCCGGCCGGTACCGGTCGATCACCAGGGACAACGACCGGTCCACGTCCCTGCCGATGCCGACGGTTAGGACCAGGGCCCTCGGCATAACCGCCCCCGACCGGAACCCCTCAGCCTAGAGGATAGACGGTCCATTCAAGGCGTGCACGCCGGTCCAAGGGTTGCGGGACGGCCGGCCGCCCTACCCGCGCGGTCTCCTCGGTTCCGGTTTCGCGCTTCTGCCGGATGGCGGACGGCAGGTGGCGGACTGGGGAGGCGCTTCCGCGGCAGGGCTGCGCGCCATCAGCCATAGGCCGGGAGCCATCGGCCGAGCTCGCAATCCCCTCGGTTCGGGTCTCGGGTTTTCAGCACGGCCACGGCCACCGCGGCCAGCTCGGCCACCACGTTGCGGCGG
>CAZTUO010000557.1:0-1835 GCA_964616355.1 uncultured Nitrospira sp. | reverse complement strand
GGCTCGCGGTCCGGGCGGTGGCGGACTTCATGAAGCGCGCCGGTCTCAGCCCGTCAAGCCAGGAGGCCGAGTCCCTGCTCCGCAAGGCCATCCAGCACGCCAACGACGCCGTACGCGAGGGAAGCCGGACGCGCCCCGAGCTGTCCGGCATGGGCACGACGCTGGTCGCGCTCCACATCAATCGCGAGGAGGCGGTCCTGGCCCACGTCGGCGACAGCCGCGCCTACCTCCTGCGCGACCGCAGTCTCCGGCCGCTCACCCAGGACCATAGCTTTGTCGAGGAGCAGATGCGGCGGGGCCTCCTGACCGCGGAGGAGGCCCGCCGCCATCCCTACCGTCACATGCTCACCCGGGCCGTGGGGATCGAGCCACAGGTCGAGCCAGACACCTTGTCCCTGCCCCTTGAACCGGACGATTGCCTGCTGCTCTGCACGGACGGGCTGACGAAGATGCTCGAGGACAGCGAGATTCTCGACACCCTCGAACAGGCCTCGTCGGCGCCCGAGCGGACCTGCCGGGCGCTGGTGGAGGCAGCCAACCGCCGCGGCGGTTCCGACAACATCACCGTCGTCGTCGTGCGGCGCGCGACGGGGTGACGGCTACTTCATCACCTCGGCCTTGCAGTACCAGCCTTCGCCCTTCACGGCGTTGACCGCGTCCGTCAACTGCTTCTCTTTCACCTTGCCCCCATCCACCGTGACGATGACGTGGCCTTTCATGCTCTTGAAGTCCATGGCTTTGACGCCAATGACCTTCTTCAGCGCCGTCTCGATCTCGCCCTGGTACAGGTCACAGAACTTGCCGCCAAGCATGAGCGTGACCTTCTGATCCCCAGCCAGGGCCGGCTCGGCCCACAAGCACGATGCAAGGGCTACCGTGAGCACATGGACGCGGCAATCGAGCATGGTCCGTTCTCCTTTCTTGCCCTTATGAGGGGTATGAGCTGGTTCGGGACGCAGGCCCCGCCGAGCCCGCGCCCGGCCGAGCCTACCACAGACGAGCCGCGTGGTCACGCCCGTTCTCCAGCTCAATAGCGCCGGAGCGCCGGCACGGGCAGGTTCCACAGGTGGCGCCGCACCGCACCCCACAAGCGTTCCAGGGCTCCCTGCAGATCCGGCGCCGAGCGCGCGACCAGCTTGACGACGAGGGCCGGCGCGGCCGGCTCGGAGACCCCGCCGAGCACCGAGCTGGGCTGCTGGTCCAGCTCCTCCGAGAGCCGCTCCTGCAGGCGCTTCCAGACCTGCTCTTCCACCGCGTCGCTGACCAGGTACAGCGTGCCGACATAGTCCCACTCGGAGAGCCCGGGGGCCGGGCCTGTCCCGCGCTCCAGCCCCACCGCCACCCGCTCGAGGACCGTTTGCCCCAAAGCGGTCTCGATCCGGACCTCGCTCTCCAGGCTGGCGAAGGCCCAGCGCTCCCCGCGGGCCACCCGGCCGGACGCGATCGCATCCCAGACCAGGCCGGTGGCCCCCGCGGCGAGCGTGACGTGGATCGTCTGGCTGTACCGCGAGCCGGCGTAAGGGATCGTGACGTCGGGGATCCACTCCAGCACGGCCCCCGGCCCCACGGACAGCTCGATCGTCTGGACCGACGGGGCCGAGATGGATCGGTACACACGGGTCGCCGATGGTGTGGACAGGAGGACGTGGCTCCGCGCACCCAACGTCCCGGTGACCAGGAGCCGGTCTCCGCCCACGAGCCCGCCGGAGGGGTTCACAAGCAGGGTGTAGGCGGAGCCGGACTCGTCGAGGGCGATCGGCGGGACGAGATGCCAGGGACTGCAACCGCGCGAGCGCGCGAGCGTCCGCGAGCGGGTAGTAGCCCGGGTAGTCGCG
>CAZTUO010000556.1:0-1858 GCA_964616355.1 uncultured Nitrospira sp. | reverse complement strand
GATCAAGGCCGCGGCGGAGGCCGCGATGCGGGCCGGCTTCACGAAGTACACAGCGGCTGGCGGCATTGACGAGCTCAAAGCCGCGATCATCGAGAAGCTCGAGGCCGACCAGGGGCTGCGGTACGAGAAATCGCAGGTGCTCGTCTCCTGCGGCGCTAAGCATACGTTGTACAACCTCGCCGAAGCCCTGCTCGAGGCGGGCGACGAGGTCATCATCCCGGCTCCGTTCTGGGTCTCCTACCAGGACCAGATCCTGCTCAACGACGCCACCCCAGTGATCCTCGAGACCCAGGAAACCGAGGGCTTTGCGGTCAGCTCGGCGGCGCTGGAGGAGAAGATCACGCCGCGCACGAAGGCCATCATCATCAACAGCCCCTGCAACCCAACCGGCGCGACCTACGACCGCCGCACGCTGGAGGGGTTCGCCGAAGTGGCGCTCCGGCACGACCTCCTGCTCATCTCGGACGAGATCTACGAAAAAATCCTTTACGATGGGTGCGAACACGTGAGCGTCGCGAGCCTGGACCCGGAAGTCCAGGCGCGGACCGTCGTCGTCAACGGCGTCTCCAAGGCCTTCGCAATGACCGGGTGGCGGATCGGCTATGCCGCCGGGCCGACGGACCTCATCACCGCGATGGCCAACATCCAAAGCCAGAGCACGTCCAACCCCTGCTCCATCTCCCAGAAAGCCGCGGTTGCCGCCCTGCGCGGCGGGGACGCCTTCACACGGCAGATGGTGGTCGAATTCGATCGCCGGCGTCGATTCATGGTGGAACGGCTGAACGCGATCCCCGGGGTCCGCTGCCTGCTGCCCACCGGGGCCTTCTACGCTTTTCCCAATATTGCCGGACTGCTGGGGCGACGCGCCGGCACGGGGCCCATCACCTCCCCCACCGAACTGGCGACGTACCTTCTTGACGAAGCCCGGGTCGCAGTGGTCCCTGGCGAGCCCTTCGGGAGCCGGGCTCATATCCGCCTGTCCTACGCGGCGAGCATGGAGGCGATCGCCCGGGGGCTGGACCGGATGGAGAGCGCGTTGAGCAAGCTCAGTTGACGCGCCGCGTGGCTCGGACGCGAGCCGTCGTGGCACCTGACGCTTGACTTTCTGGCAGACCGTGTTATATCGAGCGCATCCGGGAGTGGTTGGCAAAGGATCATCCCGGACGATGAGGTGTGGCGTGCCGATCTACGAGTACCTCTGTGATCACTGCCAGGCCCGCTTCGAGGTCAAGCAGAAGGTAAGTGATCCGCCGCTGTCCGCCTGTGAGCGGTGCGGGGGCCCGGTGAAAAAGCTGATCTCGTCACCCGCCATCATGTTCAAGGGAAGCGGCTGGTACATCACCGATTATTCCGACAAGCTCAAGCCGCCCGTGCGGGAAGAGGCCAGTGCCCCCTCCGGAAATGGCCAGAAAGATACGGCGGCCGGCCAGCCTGCTGGCGCCCCGTCGTCCGCCGGCTCCTCCGACGGGAGCAACAGGGCGGGTGCTTCCTCGCAACCGGCATCCACCGCGACGACGCCTTCGTCCTCCGCTTCCTCCTCGGCGTAGGGACCGCTTCTGCCCCTCCCCTTCTGGGGCTACCGCCTCGGCTCCGACGCAGTTGTTTTCTTTTTCGCCCCGCTCTTTGACTGCGTCTTCCCTTTGCTGGAGGGCTTGCCGGTCGTCGGCGCCTTCGCTTTGGCTTTCGCCGGCCCCTTCGTGAGCTTCGCCAATTTCTCCCGTTCGGCAGCCAGGCTTTGGTCGAGCACGGTCACCCGATTGAGCAGCTCTTGATTCTGGCGGGTCAGCTCGCTCACCTGCGCCTGCAGCTCATCCCTTGCCTTGGCCAGCTCGGCTAGTTGCCCCTCGAGCTTGGTCCG
>CAZTUO010000555.1:0-1858 GCA_964616355.1 uncultured Nitrospira sp. | reverse complement strand
AGGCCTGGATCCCCAACCGGTGGAGCGTGGGCGCGCGGTTGAGCAGCACCGGATGTTCTCGGATGACCTCTTCGAGCACATCCCAGACTTCGGGCCGCTGCTGCTCGACCATCTCCTTGGCCTGCTTGATGGTAGCCACCAGGCCGCGCGCTTCGAGCTTGTTGTAGATGAAGGGCTTGAACAGCTCCAGGGCCATCTTCTTGGGCAGCCCGCACTGATGGAGTTTCAGCTCCGGGCCCACGACGATCACCGAGCGGCCCGAATAGTCGACGCGCTTGCCCAGCAGGTTCTGGCGGAACCGCCCCTGCTTGCCCTTGAGTGTGTCGGAGAGCGATTTGAGCGGGCGGTTGTTGGCCCCACGCAGCACGCGACCGCGGCGGCCGTTGTCGAACAGCGCGTCGACCGCCTCCTGGAGCATTCGCTTCTCGTTACGGATGATGACGTCGGGCGCCTTGAGCTCGATGAGCTTCTTGAGGCGATTGTTCCGGTTGATGACCCGCCGGTACAGATCGTTCAGATCGGAGGTGGCGAACCGGCCGCCGTCGAGCGGCACGAGCGGCCTCAGCTCCGGCGGGATGACCGGGATGACATCGAGAATCATCCACTCGGGTTTGTTGTTCGACTTGCGGAACGCATCGACGACCTTGAGGCGCTTGGCGTACTTGAGCTTTTTCTGCGCCGAGGGCTCACTCTTCATCTTCTCGCGCAGCTCCGCGGCCAGCTTTTCCACATTGACCCGCTTGAGCAGCTCCTTGATCGCCTCGGCGCCCATCTGCGCCTTGAACTTCGGCCCGTACTCCTCCCGCGCCTTGCGGTACTGCTCTTCGGTGAGCAGTTGGCCTACCTTGAGATCCGAATCGGCCGGATCGATCACCACATAGGCTTCGAAATAGAGGATGCGCTCCAGATCGCGCAGCGGAATGTCAAGCAGTTGCCCGATGCGGCTGGGCACACCCTTGAAGAACCAGACGTGGCTGACCGGCGTAGCCAGACTGATGTGCCCCAACCGCTCGCGCCGCACCTTGGCCTGCGTGACCTCGACGCCGCACTTGTCGCAGATCACCCCGCGGTACTTCATCCGCTTGTATTTGCCGCACAGGCACTCCCAGTCGGTGACGGGCCCGAAGATCCGAGCGCAGAACAGGCCGTCCCGCTCGGGTTTGAAGGTGCGGTAGTTGATGGTCTCCGGCTTGGTGACCTCGCCGTGGGACCACGACAGGATCTTTTCCGGCGAGGCGAGACTGATCCGAATGGCATCGAAGTCGGCCGTCAAGGCCCCTTTGCTGTCGGCGAAAGATCGCATAGGCATCGGCAGTGTCCGTCTCAGGCTTGTTCGAGAGCCGGTTCAGGCTGCGCCGCCGGCGGCTCGACCGGCTTTCTCCGCGTTTTGAGCAGCTCCACGTCCAGGCAAAGCGCCTGCAGCTCGCGAATCAGCACGTTGAAGGATTCGGGCAGCCCCGGAGTAAAGGACGGGTCGCCCTTGACGATCGACTCGTAGATCTTCGCGCGCCCGGTCACATCGTCGGACTTCGCCGTGAGCAGCTCCTGGAGAATGTGAGCCGCACCGTAGGCTTCCAGCGCCCAGACTTCCATCTCGCCGAACCGCTGGCCGCCCCGGCGCGCCTTGCCGCCGAGCGGCTGCGCCGTGATCAGCGAGTAGCGGCCCGTCGCCCGCGCGTGAATCTTGTCGGCGACGAGATGGTGGAGCTTCATCAGGTACACCACGCCGACGGTCACCTTGTCCGCGAACGGCTCGCCCGTGCGGCCATCGTAGAGCGTCACCTTCCCGTCGCGCGGAAGACCGGCCTTCACCATCAACTCCTCGATCTCCTTCTCCGAGGCGCCGTCGAACGGAGGA
>CAZTUO010000554.1:1411-1858 GCA_964616355.1 uncultured Nitrospira sp. | reverse complement strand
CGGTCGCGATGCTGCGCGTCCACGGGTGCCGGACCAAGTACGTGCACGAGCGGATCGGCATCAACGGCCGGCTGGACGCGCTTCAGGCCGCTGTGCTGGCCGTCAAGCTCAAGCACCTCGACCGCTGGACCGAGGGGCGGCGCCGGAACGCAGCGCGCTACGAGCGCCTCTTCGAGGAGGCGGCGTTGCTGGATCGCGTCGTGCTTCCCAGGACGCAGCCGGGCAACGAGCACGTGTTCAACCAGTTCACAATCCGTGCCCAGAAGCGTGACGAGCTGCGGGCTTGGCTGAGGGACCGCGGCGTCGGCACCGAGGTCTACTACCCGCTCCCGCTCCACCTCCAAAGCTGCTACCGTGCGCTGGGCTACCAGAAGGGGGCCTTCCCCGAGTCGGAACGCGCCGCCGAAGAAGTCCTCTCCCTGCCCGTCTACGCCGAGCTGACCGACG
>CAZTUO010000554.1:1044-1380 GCA_964616355.1 uncultured Nitrospira sp. | reverse complement strand
CCATTAGGGCCTTCTACCAGAGCCACTGACCCAGAGCCATTGACCGCGAATCCTGCCCTCGCCGGTCACGCCGCTCCAGTTCTGAGGCCCCGGCGAATCCTGCCAGAGGCGGAGGCCGAGGGGGAGCCCCCAATACGACTTCCATGATCCCTGGGGCACCCGGATCCAAGTCGGGGATCTGCACGACGAGTCGCTGGTGTGGCTGCTGCCGTATGCGGAGGTCCAGCAGCTCGGGCTCACGTTCACGCCCGGGGCCGGCCGCCGACCCGCGAGGCGGGCCCGCGGGCGACCCCGCTAACAGGCTCGCACCATCCCCGGCCATCCGGGCCCTTGCTG
>CAZTUO010000554.1:0-990 GCA_964616355.1 uncultured Nitrospira sp. | reverse complement strand
TCCGGCTAGCGCGCGCGTGCTCGCGCGCGGCGGGGAGGCTGTCATGAGCCAGGAGGGGCCACCACGACCGGAGCGGGTGGAGCGGCGGGGCGATCCGCTCGACGAGCACCTGGGCCGGTTGCGCGAGCAGCTCGACCATCTCACCGCGGTGCTCGCCAAGACGAAGGGGCAGGCGGCGCCGAGCCTCGAAGACTTCGACCTTGAGACCGAGCGCGTGATCGTGCGGGCCTTCGGGGAGACCTCCGAGTTCCTCGAGGCCTACCAGTATGCCCAGCTCGGCGATGCCTCCGGGCTGGTCAACCTCGCCGAGGAAGCGCCGGAAGTCGGCTCGCATGACCCTGGCTACGAGAGCCTGCTCCAGCGGAAACGGGTGCTGGAAAGTTGCTTGGCGCAGCTCGAGGCGCGTCGGGCGCAGGTCACTGGCCGACCGGCCTGGGGCATGCAGGCGATGATCGGTCCCCAGGTCGCCGACTTCATGTCGGCCGAGATCCGCAGCGTGCACGCCGACGCGTCCCTCAAGGAGGCGGCCCGGCTGATGCAGGTCTGGAAGGTCGGCTCCCTCCTGGTCGCCGATGACTGGCGCTACGTCGGCATGATCACCGACACGGACCTGGCCCGCGACGTCGTCGCCAGCGGGCTGGATCCGGCGGCGACGCCGGCGCGGCGCTGCATGCGGCAGCTGCCTGTGACGATCGAGGCGGACCGGCCCATCATCGAGGCGGTCCGCTTGATGAAAGAGCAGGCGACTCGCCACCTCGCGGTGACCCAGGATGGCGAGATCATCGGGATCATCTCCGTGTCCAACATCCTCCGCTACTACTCGGGTGTGGTCTGACGGATGTCGAGCAGGGCCTCCAGCTACTTCCTCAAGGGGCTCAGTGGTGCGGCGAAGGACCCAGCCGGCGGGTGACCGTCAAGGGGCTGTATGACTATCTTAACCCACATTATTCATGACCGCTTCTACTGCAACTGCCGATACGCCGCTGCGAC
>CAZTUO010000553.1:0-1858 GCA_964616355.1 uncultured Nitrospira sp. | reverse complement strand
GCCCACCTCCATTGGGTATGAGTTGCGCCAAACGCTCCGCTACGTCACGCACCGTAGGTGGCACCCGCCGCCAAGGCCAGCACCGCCAGCGTGCCTAACCTACCGCGCCAACCCGGCATACGTAACTTCATGCCAACGCCTCCGCTAGCCCGGATGCAGGCGCGGCCTTAGCAGGCCACGGACGCCCGATGCAACGACTGCCAGCACCCCGCCAGCCGCCGCGCCCAGGGGCACGAACATGGCGAGCGCGAAAACCAGCGCAGCTTGCCACCCTATCTCCCCGCCCGCTTCGTCCAACTTCCGCCCTCCCCAGCCGATCGCATAGGCGGCGAACCGCGCCAGCACGAGCGCCAGCACCGCGCCTGCGCCCAGCACCTCCGCCAGCAGCACGGCCCTGCCCAGGAAGCCTGCCCGCTGGGGGTAGGCAGTCAGCACCGTCAGCGGCAACAGGACCAGTCCCACGGCCCACAATGCGAGAAACCACGAGTCGTCGATCAGCGACTCCCGATCTGCCACGGCAAGGGCGACGGCCAAGACCCAGGTGCCGACGTAAAGCCCCTGCGCCAACAGCAGCACGCCCAGGCCGCCCGCCAAGACGCTATCCCGCTTCATCGTTTTTCCTCCTTCGGCAACAGGGCGACAGCCTCACGCCTGGGCACGCCCCCGAGACGACCGCGTGGGAGCCTAAATGCAGCCGCCTCCCACGTAGGAGCGGCAGCCGCTGCCGCCGCCCCAATACCGCAGCTCGGCCACCGCCGTGCGGTCCGATTCAGTAGGCCAGTCGCTGGTGTTGCTGCACCCATAGGAGTGCATAACGCTGCCGGTGCACCACCCGGCTATCCCGGATTGGTCGCAAGTCTGCCCAGCCGGGAAGGTCGGGCCCCCATCGCACAGGCCCAAGGAATGGCCCACCTCATGGTTGACTAGATGGGGGGTGAGGTAACCCGTCCGTATGTATATCTCCGAGACCCGGTACTCGGGCATCCCGACGCCGGAATGCCCCGACAGAGGATCGTCGTAGGCGAACCAAAATGTCTGAGCACCGTCCCCCCCGCCGGGCGGCGTCCGGGTAACGTAGACGTACTGCCTGATGTGCTCTTGCTGCGAGCGCGACGGGCACGGGTTGGTCATGACCTGCCCTCTGAAATCGATAAACGATGTGTCGTCCCAGTCCTCCGTGCGATGGGCAGGGTTGTCCAGAACGTCCCGCAGAGCCGCAACAACGGACTCCTGCGACGCGCTCCCGTCTAGGACCGCCGCGCACGTCGTTTCGGGATCGTCGTAGTGCAAGATGGAACCCAGATGGTAATGCGGATCATGCGAATGCTCTGCGTGAGCAGGCGCTGCGGCAAATCTGGCTACAGCGCCCAGTACTGCTCCTGCCGCCATCGCGCATGCGGTCCCCAGCGCAGCGCTTCCCATCGTCAGTTTGGAGCGCTCCTGTGCCATCCGGATCTCGCGAGGCACCAGCCGAATGCCGTGCCACTTCATGGCGTCACCCCTCGCAGGCCCAGGGCCTCCTCGATCCGGAGCCGTATTTCGTCGGTGTCCGTCGCCCCCTTGGAACTCACGTACACCCCGGTCGTGGCCTCGCGGCACTGGTCGGCTAAGCACACTAGCTCCTCATGTGAAAACGGCATCTGGTCGGCCCCAATCCGGGTCATCTCGTCCGCCGGAACAACGTACACCACGACCCTGTGCACGTCTGGCAAGGAAACGACTCGCCCGAATAGTACAGGGTCGGAGAGCGAGCTCGGTTGCATGCCGCCAACCCAAGCCTGGGGGTCGTATATTGCGGGCCTTCCTGCGCAGTCGTTGTCCACCGTCGGGGGCGGCAGACCCGCAGCCGCCTTCCACC
>CAZTUO010000552.1:0-1869 GCA_964616355.1 uncultured Nitrospira sp. | reverse complement strand
CTTCCATTGTGGTGGATTGGATCTCTATCCAACCCACACAAAAGCCTGATGAGCCAAATCATCAATTGAACTCCTGCAACGCCGCTGCTAGAATGCGCCCCCTGAACCATGCAGAGGAGACGGCCCTATGGGCTCCAGCGCCGAGCACGCCCGCGCCAGCAAACAGACGACCCTCCAGCGAACCTTGACCACCGCCCTCAACGACCTCGGGGTCGAAGCCGCGATGGTCGCGATCGTCGACCGAGAAGGGCAGCCGCCGGTGGTGCAGGGGGCTCGGGGGTTCTCCCTCCGCGAAGTGCAGGCGATCCTACGCGCCCTTGCCGTCCACGAGCTGATGTCGCCGCCGGAGCTCCGCGCCGCGAAGTCGAAGGGAGAGGAGAACGGCGAGGTCTCCAAGTCGTTTCGCCTGCGCATGCTGACGCCCAGCACCAAGTCCCTGCTTGCCATCCCGCTTCGGCACCAGCAGCGCGTCTACGGCTTCCTGGTCATCGGGAGGAAGGAGAGCGCGAGCTTCACCAAGAAGGAGAAGAGCCTGGTCGAGAGCGCGGGAGACGAGATCACCAGCGCGCTGGAGCGGGCCTCGCTCTTCGACGGGTCCGTCCTGCTGAGCCGGCCCTTCGTCTCGCCGGAACCTGTCCCGCCCCCAGGGGCGACGCCCGGCGAGCCGTTGGCCGCGCCGCCCTCCTACGCCACGCCGGAGAGGCAGGAACGGGTCATCGCCTTGCTGAACGAGGCGGCCCAGACCCTCCCCTTCGACCGAGCCTGGGTGACCGCTTACGATCCGCTCATCGGCTCGCTGGAAGTCCTGGGCATCGCCGGCGAGGTGAAGGGCGATAACAAGAAGGACCTCAAGGCCGGCCAGCGTCTGGGACTCGAAGCTTCCGCCTCCGGGTGGGCCGTCCGCCACCGCAAAACCCGCGTGGACCACGATCTCGCATCCACCCAGGGCCGCTTCATTGACCACAAGCACCTCTACCGGGACCGCTACCAGTCGGCCCTGGTCGTCCCCTTCTTCGTGCGGGGCCAGGTGGGCGGGACGATCACGCTGGCCTCCAAGACCGCGATGCAGTATGCGCTTCCCGATGCGCGGGCGCTGGAGCCCTTGATGGTGAAGCTCGGCGAACTGCTCCAAGAGCCGCCGGCGGCCTCGGGCACGAAACCCGAGCTGGCCGGCCGCGGGGAGCCGCAGGCCGCCCTCCCGCCGACGGTCTCCTCAGAGCCGCTCATCCGCAAGCAGGAACGGCAGGCTGCCCTGGGGGAATTCAGCGCGTTCCTGGCGACCGAGGTCAGGGAGCCGCTCGCGTCCATCCGGGCGCAACTCGAGGAGGTCACCGGCGAGGGCTCCCTGGACTTCGATTCTCAGACGCGGGTCGAGAACGCCATGCGCGACCTGATCCGGGTCGAAGCCCTGCTCAACGAGGTCCTCGACTTCGCCAAGCCGCTCGAGCTGAACCGGCGCCTGTGCCGGATTCCCGACGTCATCGAGAACGCGCTGACAGTGGTCGCCACGGACCTGGATATGAACCGGATCCGGGTCACGAAGGACTACGCGGCCAACCTGAGCCAGGTCCGCTGCGACGAAGCCAAGATGCAGCAGGTCTTCCTCAGCGTATTCAAGAACGCGCTCGAGGCGATGACGCCCGGCGGGCACCTTGCCATCGAGGTCAGCCAGCACAAGGCCGGCCGCGGCGCCGAAGTCCAGATCCTGATCAAGAACGACGGCGTTCCCATCCCGACCGAGCACATGGGCAAGGTGTTCGAGCCGTTCTTTACCACCAAGCGCGCCGGCACCGGGTTGGGGCTCGCGACGGTCAAGAAGATCGTCGAGGAGCACCAGGGGCAGATTTCCATCGCCAGCGGGCCCGGCCA
>CAZTUO010000551.1:0-1869 GCA_964616355.1 uncultured Nitrospira sp. | reverse complement strand
GCCCCTTCATCGGAGACACCTCCTCGTTTGAGTGGCCATCATCCTCCCCACTCACGCTCGAACGTGTCCACTCTCTCAGGGGAGCAGTATAGGATAGACATGAAGGCGCTTATCACGGGCGGTGCCGGGTTTATCGGCTCCTATCTGGCCGAGGCCCTGTTGGCCAGGGGAGAGGAGGTGTGTGTCATCGACGATCTGTCCTCCGGCAGGATCGAGAATATCCGGCATCTGCGCACGAACGGCAAGTTCTCCTATGTCATCGAAACGGTGATGAATCGGGCCATCATGGCGGAGCTGGTGGATGTAGCCGACATCGTGTTCCATCTCGCCGCCTCGGTGGGCGTGCGCCTGATTGTCGAGAGCCCGGTGCGCACCATCGAAACGAATGTCAAAGGCACCGAAGTTGTCTTGGATCTGGCCAGCAAAAAGAAGAAGAAGGTTATTCTCGCGTCCACCAGCGAAGTATACGGCAAAGCCAGCAAAGTTCCCTTCTCCGAGGACGATGATCTCGTGCTGGGCGCCACGACGCGTGGGCGGTGGAGTTATGCCTGCTCGAAGGCCATCGACGAATTTCTTGCGTTGGCGTACTGGAAGGAGAAACGAGTTCCTACGGTTGTGGCCAGGCTGTTCAATACCGTTGGACCCCGGCAGACGGGCCAATACGGCATGGTGGTGCCCTCGTTTGTGCGCCAGGCCCTCCGACACGAGCCGATCACGGTGTACGGCGACGGACAGCAGACTCGGTGTTTTTGTTACGTTAGCGATGTCGTGGATGCGCTGATCGCCTTGTCCGCGCATCCTGGCGCGGTCGGCGAGGTCTTTAACATCGGCAGTGACGAGGAGATTACGATTTACGACCTGGCCCGACGAGTCAAGGCGCTTGCCCACAGTCAATCGGAGATCATAATGGTTCCCTATGAGCAGGCCTATGAAGCGGGCTTTGAAGACCTGCCTAGACGCGTGCCCTCGATCGAGAAGATTCGCCGCCTGATCGGATACGCCCCGACTCTCGGCATCGATGACATTCTCATCCGCGTCATTGACTCTATGAGGCCGAGCCTGTGAGCGGGCCGGGCTGTCTTCTGAGCGCGACCGCAGCCGCGTTCGCGCTGTGCGGGATACCAACTCCGCCTGATCGCGTGTCTGCTCCGCTGCCGGCGGCACCCCCTTATAACCAGACCTTCTCTCATCCGACCACGCCGGGCCTCCGGACGTGGGCGAGCCAGCCCGGCTCGATGGACGTGGGCGATCAGAAGCTCCGGGTGGCGCATCCTCGGTGACGCGGGCCGGCCGGCGAACGGACGCTGCCGACCGATGAGCGGGGGAAGCCGCGGGGCGGCTTCTCGGAGGCGTGGCTCGCCGAGGTCCTGCGCGGGATGTCGGCCCGCACGGATGAATGGAGACGGTCACGGCCGCCGGCCGAGCATTCGGTGTGTCGGCGAGCGCGGTGGCGCGCCATCTCGTCGACGCCACGGCCAAGCAGCGGCGCGAGTGCCGGGAGCGCCGGCTCGAGGACGTTCGCGTCTTCGCCTTGTTCCTCGACACCATCCACCGCGGGGGCCAGGCCTTCATCGTGGCGCTGGGGGGTGACCTGACTGGGCAGACGCGCCCGCTGGGGTTCTGGGAAGGGGCGACAGAGAACCAGGAGAGCTGTAACGAGTGGTTGGCCGACTTGGAGCGGCGCGGGCTGACGCGGTCCACGCGGGTCCGCTCCGTCACCGATAGCGGCCAAGGCCTCACCACAACGTGGAAGGCGCGCGATGGCAAGACGCTTCGGCCTCAGCGGGACCCCTCCACAAGGCCCGCCATATCCAGCGGCATCTTCCGAAGCGGGATCGGAGGGAGGCGCCTCGTCGGTTCCGGATGGCC
>CAZTUO010000550.1:0-1872 GCA_964616355.1 uncultured Nitrospira sp. | reverse complement strand
CCGCTCATCAAACTCTGGGCCTACGACCACCTCTGCCTGTTCGGCCGTCCGCTGCCCCTGCCCAGCGAGGCCCGCTACCACAGGTAAGGTTCGTATTGACCGCATAGCCTGAGTGCCAATTTCGCCCACGGCGCTGGAAACAGCAGCGATGTAGTGGAAACGGTGGTTCGTGGGGCTGGGGATGAACGAGGAGGTCTGGCAGGCGACGGTGTTCACCAAGAACCGGGACCGGCTGCTGGCGCGCGAGGTGGCGCGGAAGTTCTTCGGCGCCATCGTGAGGATGACCAAGCGGCGGGGGCTGATGTCGAGCGAGCATTTCTCGGTGGACGGGACGACGGTGGAGGCGTGGGTGAGTCAGAAGAGTTTCCGGCCGAAAGGTGAGCGGCGGGACGACGGCGACAGCGGCGAGGTGGGCGCAACCAGGAGGCACACTGGCGGGGATAGCGGCGGCGCAATGAGACGCACGAGTCGACGATGGATCCGGAGGCGCGGCTGTGGCGGAAGAGCCGGAGGGCAGAAGCGAAGCTGTGCTACTTGGGGCATGTGTTGACGGAGAACCGGCACGGGTTGGCGGTGAAGGTGCGGGTCACGCAAGCGCACGGGCCGGCCAAGCGGGAGGGGGCGGTGGAGATGGCGGAGGAGATTCCGGGCCGGCCGAAGCGGGTGACGCTTGGGGCGGACAAGGCGTAGGACTGCCTGGGGCGGCTGAGGCAGCTGGGGGTGAGGCCGCATGCGGCCAGGAACGCCCATGGGCGCCGCAGTGTGGTGGATGGGTGAACGACGCGGCATGAGGGCTATAGGCTGAGCCAGCGGGCCAGGAAGCGGGTGGTGGATGAAGACAGTGGCCGGATTGAGGAAGGTGAGATGGCGGGGCAAGGAGAAGGTGGGATGGATGGCGACGCTGGCTGCGGCGACTGCATGAAGCGCGCCGCAGGGAGGCAAGCGGCGCCCCGCGAGGGCTTGGAAAACGGATCCCGATCGGCCCCGGCTCACTTCGGGCAGCCTCCCGGGGGCTGATTCGGGGCGGGAAAGTGCTGTACGGGAACATCTTCAAGGATTCGGAAAAACCCCTCGGGCAGCTCCGGCTTGCGATTCAGCAATCGATCGACACGGATCCTTGTCCACCATCCGTGCCGCCAGGCGAGTTGCTTGATGAGAGTTTCGATGTGACTTGTGATGACTGCCAAGAATTCAGTCTCGATCTTGGGCCAGACTGGCCCGGCGCTTGGGTCCGTACTCACGATAGCGCGGAGTTGATCGAGGAACGGAAGCACGGCATCCTGCTGATTCAGGCAGAAGCCGAGAATCGGATTTTGGGCCGCCACCAAGGCGACTGCGTTTGAGTATCGCGGTATGGGCCCCTGATCTGGAGGAAACAACCGCGAAACGATACCCTTCAAAGCTGCTTCCGCTCCGGCAGGCAAGGCCCATTTGCTCGAAACGAGTTCGAGCGCTTTGGGAATCGCCATCACTCTATGGCGGATTTCCAGCAGGGCCGCAAGTGCTTGCGCGATGGCTCGTTTCTCCTCCCGCCGCGCCCAGATCCGGCGACTCGCCTCCCCCAGCGCCCAGCCCAGCACCACCCCGATCAGCGCTATGTACTCCTGTCCAAGCACCGATTCCTGAGCCTCCTCTTACGTGATCTCCCGGTAGCCCACGCGCCGGAAGGGGCTCGTGGGAGGGTCGTAGTCGCTCCAACGGCGGGTTCGGGCGTCCTCGTCCAAGAGCGTCCAATTGGTGCTGTTCGCATGACCTATGAGCCCGGCAGTCGAGACCGCCCGGCGCGGAGATGCCACACTGGTCCGTGAGAATGAAGCGATCATGCATGGATTCTCCTCCGGCAGGACACTCCCAGAGATGGACGCGAAAACG
>CAZTUO010000549.1:249-1885 GCA_964616355.1 uncultured Nitrospira sp. | reverse complement strand
AGCTCTTGCAGCCGCCGAAGAATGGCCGTCGTTTCCAGCGCCAGCTCAACCCCGGCCAGGTTTACCCCCCGCTCATCTACCAGATACTTGATCTGTTGGAGCCGGCTGATGTCCTTCGGCGAGTACAGCCGCTGTCGCCCCGTGGACCGGGAGGGCTCGATAAGCCGCATGCGCTCATATTTGCGAAGGGTGGAGGGGTGCAGGTCCACCATCCGAGCCGCCACGCCTATTATGTACACAGCACCATCCCGGTCCATGCTCCACCTCCGGGTACCCGCCCGGGCTCCTCAGCCCAACTCGGGGCCTATACGACTTATCACAAGTTTGTTCATAGTCAATATTGCAGAAGTAGAGAAGGCGTGGTCAAGCCTGGGGCCGTTAGAATTGGGTAAGAATTGAGGAGCTGGGGACTAGAGCCCTAGCCCTAGCCACGGGAAGATACAGGAGCGGCCGGGGACCTGGCTACGCCTCACCGCGCCGCCGAGTCCAGCTCCCTCTCCCTTCTTCGCAACATGGCTTCCAGATATACCTGCGGGTTGCCAGCAGGGCGGTTCATATACGCCTCCTCCATCAGCTTCTCCAGGTCGAGCCCCAGTTGCGCCGCTCGCTTTCGCTGGCGCATGAGCCATGGCAGACTCGGGCGGGCCCGGAAAAGCCGCCAGTAGGTCTTAAGCAATCGGGATGCAACAGCCCGTGCTGACTCTACAGGAGGGGAGACGACTGGCGACGCGACTTGGCCGCCCTCGCCTGGATGCCCGTGTCCCTTGACCACAGGAACCATGGCCGACGGGCCGAGAAAGTAACGTTCTTCGCCCCCGTCAGCCAGGCGGGTCACCAGGTAGCCCGCGGCCACCAGCCTTTCAAGCCTTTTCCTTACCTGGCTCTCGGGCAGGACGGTTGCCCTTGCGATGGTCGCCACGGTGGCCCCCGCCTCACCAGCGCCAGCCACTGTCACCAGCGCACGCGCTTCGGCCCAGTCGTGGAGATTAGCCAGCACCTGTTCCCACTCCTGGCCCGACCGAGAGACCACCACGCCATCTCTCCAAGTGAGGCATTATGTCAAGCTAATTATAACAGCGGGTGCCGTCACCGCCGCTAGAGCCGTTTTTTTGGTACGATCTTTTTATCTACCGGGAGTCGTATACTCATGAGCTTGTCTGTCGGCCTCGTGGGACTGCCCAACGTAGGTAAATCGACCCTCTTTAACGCCCTCACCAGGGCGCAGGCTGAGG
Organism: uncultured Nitrospira sp.; assembly: GCA_964616355.1. GTDB lineage: Bacteria > Nitrospirota > Nitrospiria > Nitrospirales > Nitrospiraceae > CAZTUO01. Next base: position 653 of record CAZTUO010000549.1, on the reverse strand, counting down.
TGGCCAACTTTCCTTTCACCACTATCGAGCCCAACGTCGCTGTGGTGCCCGTGCCCGACGAACGCCTGGCGCGGCTGGCCGCCATCGTGCGGCCTCAGCGCACGGTACCGGCGACCATCCAATTCGTGGACGTGGCGGGACTGATCCGGGGGTCTCACCGAGGAGAGGGACTGGGCAACCAGTTCCTGGGGCATATCCGAAATGTAGAGGCTATCGCTCTCGTGGTCCGATGTTTCCGGGACCCGGAGGTCGCCCACGTGGAGGGAGACGTGGACGCCAGGCGGGACATCGAGGTGGTAGAGATGGAACTGGCCCTGGCCGACCTGGCGTGGATAGAGCGCCGACTGGAAGGGGCCGCCAGGGCCGCCAAATCGGGAGAGAAGCACGCCCTGATAGAGTACAGG
>CAZTUO010000549.1:0-235 GCA_964616355.1 uncultured Nitrospira sp. | reverse complement strand
CTTAGGGCCCACCTCGACCAGGGAAGCCCGGCCCGGACATTCCGAGTGGAGCCTGAGGAGGAAGAGTTCTTCCAGTCTCTCCCTCTGCTCACATCCAAGCCCGTCATCTACGTGGCCAATGTGGACGAGGCCGATCTCGGCCCCGACCTCGAGGACACTCCCTGCGTCGCAGCGGTCCGAGATATCGCAGCCCGCACGGGCTCTCAGACAGTCAGCATCTGCGCCAAGCTGGAGG
>CAZTUO010000548.1:0-1887 GCA_964616355.1 uncultured Nitrospira sp. | reverse complement strand
GATGGAATAGGTGTCCACGATTCGCGCAGCGTACTCGCTCGTTCCCGCGAACAGGATGTAGAGGGTTCCGGCAGAGAGGACCACCGATTCCGCAGCAAACTCTGTACCCTCGAGACGCGTGATGGTCTCGGTTCGACCCGGGAATCTCCTGGAGGCCTGTACAACCTGAGGAAACGGAATCGCCTCTGGATACAGGCCGCGATAGCCGAGCCAGCGGCCGCCCTCGAACACGAAAAACCCATTCCCCATGGCAAACGCCGCGGCCCAACGGTTGCTGAGCGGATCGTTGCCCGTCCAGGTTTGCGACGCCATCGGATGCAGCCTTGCGTAGCCGGCCCAGGGAAACGGCATGGTCTCCCTGACCTCACCATGGGCGGAGATCCGCACGAACGGAGCACTGGAATTGGCGACAAGAAGGATCGCCTCCTGGTCCGAGAGCGGGATCACGGCGTCGGGGCGGTATCCCACCGCGCCCAGAGGGATCCGCATCACGGCCTGGCCGTCGCGGTCCAGGACCGTGACGCGCGCGTTGTCTGGGTCGAGCACCCACGCCCGACCCTGCTGATCGATCTTGAGGTCTCTCGGGTTCAGGAACTCGTTCGGTCCGGATCCCTTGCGGCCAAAGCTCCAGAGGAGGCGCCCGTCACCGTCGAAGCGGAGCACGCGTGCAGCATAGAGATCCAGAACCGACACACCGCCGGTGTCAGCGGCAACACGCGCCGTGTAGAGGAACGTCGTGTCACCAACCGATCCCCCGATCTGGAATACTGTCGTCCAACTCGGCTCTCGAATCGAGCGCCGCGGCAGCTCCAGGCCCTCATCGAGCTCGATTCTCGCGTCCGAATCCTTCCCGCAGGAGGCCCCGACTGCGAGCGCAGCCAAAACCATGGCCGCTCCAGCAACGATCCCCCGGTTGAATCTGTCAGGGCGCATCACGGTAGATCCCTGGCTCAGCGGGAACATGCGTACGAACCACATCGATGGCACCAAGGAATGCGTGCTCTCCGACCTGGGCCGGCACCACAAGACGCGGCCGTCCCCTGGGGTCTAGCAGGATGGCCAGCGGTGTACGGGTGTAGCCCATCCTGAGAAGGAGCGTCTCGACCGCGGCAGCCAGTTCGGGCCTCAAAGGGAAATCCACCCCTCGCAGGACGGGTCGAGCCTTGAGCTGGGCGTCGCCGGAGCGGTGCAGAGGCACACCCAGGACCTGGACTTCGCCTGTACGGGCCAGCGCGTTCCAGCCCATAATAAACCGGCCGAATTGCGGACAGTCGGCGGGCTGGAAAACCACGAGAAGCGTGGGCCGAGGATCCGCTGTCAGCCCCTGCTCAGCGAGAGTCGCGCGACCGGGTGCGAGCACCAGATACTTCGTGAGGCGAACCCCAGAGCTGGCGATCAACACGATGGCCGCCACGAAGGCGGTTCTGGTGAGCAGAGAGCGAGCGTTCAAGGCTAGAGCGCCTCATCCGGAGAGTTCATTTCGGCACGACGCGTTACGGCATCCACGACCGAAGCTCTTTCACGGCAACCTCGCCTGGCCAGCTAGCCCGATAGCTGGGGCGCCCTGGGATGCCACCCCAGCAGGGCGGTCCACGATCTCGCCTTTCAGGTCGGTTGCACCTTCTCGCTTTCCTGGTTCTTGGGATAATACTTGTACGTGGTCGTGCACTGCTTGTAGAACAAGATGTTGATGCACGACTGGTTCTGCCAGCATACCTGGCCGTCGTTCGCTCCGCAGTCCGCCGCTTCGGCACGAGGGAGCGAGGGCACAGCAAGGTGCAGGGAGAGTGCGAGCACCAAGCTCGCGACGCTGGCCAGGAGTTTCTGTTGAGATTGCATGGCCCCACCTCGCGGTCAGCAGGTTCTCGATAGCTGGCGCCGTGGGCG
>CAZTUO010000547.1:0-1889 GCA_964616355.1 uncultured Nitrospira sp. | reverse complement strand
GGGCGCATCCGCTCTGGAGCGCTTCCATGCGACGGGCTACGGTTTCCGCTATTCGACACAGCTGTATGCGCATGGGCGCCAGGTGACAGACGATAAGACTGATCAGAACACGTACCTGTCCGATTACTGGCTGAATCAACCGACGAACGCCTTGGCCGGTGCCATAGGCCACGAAGAGCTGCACCATTGGGGGCTCGGCTGGGACGATCCTAGCCCCTGGCAAACGGGGCCCGAGCATGAGCAGGTGTACGCTCGAGGCGGTGCGTGTACCTGGTGATGACGTGAGAGGATCTGGAGACACACATGCTACTGCAGAAGGGGTACCTGACCGGGGTGAGCCTGGCGGCAGCCCTGGCGGTGTGTGTGACACCAGTGGCGAGCCAGGAACTTTCGCGTGAGGATTACCTGGCTTTGATCGGAGAACTGAGCCGCAGTATTCCTTCCGCGCCCGCTCCTCCGAGCGTGGACGTCGAGTCCATCGTCGCGGCAGGGATCGACGCTGGGGTAGGAAAGCTAGACGCGGCCGCCGTGCGGGCAAGCCTCGCGTGGGAGCACGTTCCAGCCAGGACCGGAGACGTCGTTCGCCTCCGGGGCCAGGAACGCCGCATAGCTGGCAGCGCCTATCATCTGCGTGTCAGATCCGTGAGCAGCACTGCGTCCAGCGCGCAGATCGTGGTGGAATTCTGGCATAAGGTCAAGGTGGGGGATCGGCAGGACATCGCGTACAAGGCGTTCGTGTACGCCTTCGCGAAGAAGGGCGCCGCCTGGCAGTTGACGGAGAGGAGGCTGCTGGAGCTGTACTGACTTGGGGGCCTTGCGCGAAGTCGTGGTCTGGGCCGCCGGCAGGTGTTGGGTGGCAGGAGGTTGCGTAGGTCCTTTCCCATGGACCGCCCTTTTTGGGGCGCTGCTGGCCCGTTCGCGATGGCGCACCTCGGGGGTTGCGCGCCGTGCGGCCACGGCCTGAATCTTCACAGCACTCTGACTCTCGCCATGGGACGCACTCTTGCACATGGCGAGGCGATCCACCCTGGGGCTCGACTTCCTCACCGCGAGATGACGCTGCATCATGCGACCGTTGAGGGTGGCCTTGCTAGTGGAAGAAGGAGTGGATGGCGGCGAGCCGAGCATTACAAGAGCCTCCCGCATGCTGATCGGCGAGAGCCACGAGCGCGCTCTCTTTCGGAACCCGAGATCCTGGCAGATGTTGCCCCTCGAAGGGGTCGCGGGACGGCACCGCGAGGCTGCTCCGGCTGCTCCGGCTGCTCCCACGCCCATAGACGACAGAGAACTGTAAGGTTGGAGGTGGAGTGGGACAATCAGCGCCGAAACAGTCGCCCCACGGCAAGGCGGAACCCGGGAAGCACAGTGCCACCGTCCAGCACATCGTCGGGCCCGAGCACCTGGGGTGGCTCGCCCGAGACATGGACGGTGATCGTTCTGCGGCGGGGGTCGACGATCCACACAACGCGGCTTCCCGCCTCGAGATAATCGCGAACCTTTGCGGCCACGTCCGCCCAGCTATTGGAGGGCGACGCGATTTCCACAGCCAGATCGGGTGCCAGTCGAAGAAAGCCGGTGGGGGCAGTCCCCGGGGGCAACCGGCCTTCGGCCACGAACGCAAGGTCCGGCCCGCGGACCGTGGGCGGATCCTCCGCAAGCACAAAACCCGTTTCAGCCATGAAGACGCGGCCGAGCTGATGGCGCCGGACGAAGTTTGCGACGACGCGCGCGAGCTCGACGCCGACCTCGCCGTGCTCGCCACCAGCCGGCGGCTCCCGGACGACCCGGCCCCGAACCAGATCGTAGCGGTAGCCGTCGTCGGGCAGTCGTTCGAACTCTGCGACGGTGAGCCCCCGATACCCGCTGGTCCCGTGCTGTGTCATCGTTCT
>CAZTUO010000546.1:0-1891 GCA_964616355.1 uncultured Nitrospira sp. | reverse complement strand
CGACCGTCTCCCTCGGAGAGGATCATAGAGCACTCGGCAGGGTACCGGCTAAAGTGCTCCCACAGTTCTGCGGCGATCTCGACTCCACGCGATAAAGACTGCGGTGAAACCCAGTACCTGGTGAGGAGATTGCCGTTCGCGTCCAATCGCTCCCAGTGGAAGGGGGGCTCGCAGCGCTTGATCCGGGAACCGTCCCGGTGAACGAAGCGTTGCCCCCCGTCGTCCCAACGGTACCCGCGGGACGCGGCAAACCTCTGGAACAGCCCAAAGCCCTGCTGTTTCCGGCGCTTTCGTGTCGTGATCTCCTGAGTGTCGTACTCCTGGTGTTCAAGGCCTTGTTTCGGCTCCTCATGCTGGATCTCTCCTTCGGCCTCGTCCTTGCTAGTCTCCGGCGAGTTCGTCGTGTCCTCGAGTGGCTGTGGTTCGGTCTCAGGCTCCAGCAGAAAGTGTTCTTGCATGTATTCGGTGACGAAGCTCTCGTCGCGGCCAATGCAGGCCTTTATCGCCTCCTTTACTTTCTCGTTGCCAAAGGGTCTAGCGAGCTCGTCGACGATGTCGTTGAAGGACCGGGCCAGGTTTCCGTCGCGCACAAAGATGGAGTCCTCGTGCCAGAGCACGGACGGAGAATGGGGCTGGCCGGCCGGTGCGCCATCCACGTAGGGGGTGACTTCAATGGAGTCCCGGTGGTCGAACAGCCGCCAGACGGTGCGGCCCAGGCGATCGGCGGTCTGGCGGACGCCCCGAGTCTGGGCGTCGTCGTCTAACCTTACCCGCGCAAGCGCCTGAGCCAGGGCCCGAAGCCACGGCCTGGGTACCGGCTCCCCACTCGGTGCGGGGCGGTGGGTCAGGCGGTATTCGACGACCGTGGCAAGATCGGGAAGAGTGGCGAATGGCCCGCGTTCGCACACCTCGGCTGAGAGCATCGTGAGGTCGGCGGTTGCGGCGTTGATACGCGGAGAGAGGCGGACCCACCTGGGCAGGCTGCTGTTGGTGCGGCGAAACCGCACGTCCTGCACCGGCACCCAGGAGTTGTCCAGTGCCAGCCAGTGCTTGCAGGTCTCCCAGATCTGGAGGGGATAGCGCCTGAGCGCGGCGCGCACGCGGCCGATGGCCGCTGACTCCACGGGCATGCCGGAGGGAAGCGACTTGAGCCAGTCCACGACGCGATCGGCTGTGGGGCGGTCAGCCACGCCCAGACGTGTCCACATGCCGAGGTTCTTCGCGGCCGGATGGATAGCGGGGGCGTCCGGGAAATCTTCGCTTACGTCCTGGAAGACGTCGGATGCCTTGGCCCATTCCCACGTGGTGGTGAGGACAAGAGGCTCGTTGGCAAACGCGCTGCGGGCTGCCTGCACGTCGGCGTCGTCGCACCGGGTCAGGGCTTTGTCCAGCGCCTTGTACCACTCTATGATCTCCCCAAGAAGAGGGGTTGGATCGGGGGCTCCCGCCAGCGCGCGAAGGCGTTCCAGCAGCTTGTCCAGGCCGGCGGGTGTGTCGCGGACGCCCAGACGAAGCAGGAGGGGCTTGGTCGCCTCGCTGTCCAGTTCCGCACGCACAAACGGCTCGACGCCCAGGAGCGGCTCGGTCTCCGGCGTGCGGAGGTAGAGTTCGGCCGGTATGCGGGCTTGGCCATAAGTGTCGTACAGACATTTCTTGGATGAAAGGAAGTCAATCCACTCGGAGGTTATCGGTAGACCTAGCGGGCGGCTGTTCGAGTAGTTCGATTCGATAAGGGTCGCCTCGAAGGAGTCCTTCCAGTACCACCGCGGCGAACGCAGTATCCGCTCCGCTACCTTCGCCCATACATCTGGGTCTTCTTGAGCCCTTGCGTCCCAGTACTCTGTCAAAGCGTCAGGAAACCCGAAGTCGTCCACCGTCACCTCCTGAAGTT
>CAZTUO010000545.1:0-1900 GCA_964616355.1 uncultured Nitrospira sp. | reverse complement strand
ACCCAGCCGACGGCCGGCCTGGGGCATCTCCGCCGGCTCCAGGTTCGGCTCGCAGGCCGCGAGATGCACTTCGACAGCGCGACGCTCCGCAATCTCGAGCTGGTGAAACCGCTGTCGGGGGACCGCGGGGACGCGACGCTGCTCTCGGTGCTGGATCGGACGGTCACCGCGATGGGGCGCCGGCTGCTCCGGGAATGGATCACCCGCCCCCTCGTCGAGTGCGCGCCCATCCGCGCCCGCCTGGAGGCCGTGGCCGCCCTGGTGGACCGACCGGGAGTCCGCAGCGAGCTCCGGGGGCTGCTCCGCTCGGTGCAGGACGTCGCCCGGCTCAGCAGCCGCGTCTCCATCGGCGCGGCGAGCCCGCGGGAGCTGGTGGCCTTGCAGCATTCCCTCGCGGCACTCCCGGCGCTCCGGGCGCTGGTGAGCAGGCTTGACGCGGCGCTGCTGCGGGAGCTCGCGGCCGCATGGGACGACCTGGCCGAAGTCCGCGACCAGATCGAGCGGGCGATTCTGCCCGAGGCCCCTGCCTCGACGCGCGACGGCGGGATCATTCGGGAGGGCTACGACCCGACGCTCGACGCGCTCCGGAAGACCTGCCGAGACGGCAAGAGCTGGATCGCCCAGCTCGAAGCGCGGGAGCGGCACCGGACCGGCATCGACTCGCTGAAGGTCCGCTTCAACTCGGTCTTCGGCTACTACATCGAGGTGACGAAGCCGAACCTCGCGCGCGTGCCCGCCGACTACATCCGCAAGCAGACGCTCGCGAACGTGGAGCGCTTCATGACCGCCGAGCTGAAGGAGCTGGAGGATCAGGTCACAGGCGCGGAGGCCAAGCTCAAGGCAGCCGAGCAGGAGCTGTTCGAGCAGGTCCGCGCAAGCGTGGCCGCGGAGACTCCACGGCTCCAGGCCATGGCGCGCTCGCTCGCGGTCCTGGATGTCCTGGCCGGCCTGGCCGAGGCGGCCGCGGCGCACCGCTACGTGCGGCCGGAGGTGGACGAGGGCGGGACCATCCGGATCACCGAGGGCCGGCACCCCGTGGTCGAGCACCTGGCGCCGGCCGCGGGATTCATTCCGAACGACACCTTTCTCGATCTCGACGAGCACCGGCTGCTCGTCATCACCGGGCCGAACATGGCCGGCAAGAGCACGTACCTGCGCCAGGTGGCCTTGATCACGCTCATGGCGCAGATGGGCAGCTTCGTGCCGGCCCGCACGGCCCACATCGGCCTCGTGGACCGCATCTTCACCCGGGTGGGGGCATCGGACAACCTCGCGGCGGGCCAGAGCACGTTCATGGTCGAGATGCTCGAGACCGCGCAGATCCTAAACTGTGCGACGCGGCGCAGCCTCATCCTGCTGGACGAGATCGGGCGTGGGACGAGCACCTACGACGGCTTGAGCATCGCCTGGGCAGTCGCCGAATACATCCAGGATCGCAGCCGGCTCGGCGCTCGCACCCTCTTTGCCACGCACTACCACGAGATGACCGAATTGGCTCGCCTCCGGGAGGGCATCAAGAACTACACGGTGCTCGTGCGGGAGCAGCACGGCGAGGTGCTCTTCCTCCGCAAGATCGTCGAGGGGGTAGCGGACCGCAGCTACGGCATCGAGGTGGCCCGGCTGGCCGGCCTGCCGCTCCCCGTCGTGGCCAGAGCGCGCGAAGTCCTGGCCCAGCTCGAGCGGCCGGCCTCCTCCTCGGTCGAGCCGGCGCCGCGCGAGCCGCAGCCCGCCGACGCCGCCCTGCCTGCGGCGCACCCGATCTTCGAGGAGGTGCACCAGATGGATCTGTTCTCCGTAAACCACCCGCAACCGAAGTCGCAGGCTTTGGTTATTCTCGATGGAGAGGTTCCCCATCCACCGGAACATCAGGCGGGTTGCCAGGCGCCCTTGGCGGACCGGC
>CAZTUO010000544.1:0-1907 GCA_964616355.1 uncultured Nitrospira sp. | reverse complement strand
AGAGGAACTGACGCCGATGGATCTGTTCCTTCGCGAGGATTTGGGGGGTCTAACGACGATTGGCAGAACCAAGGAGCGATGGCATGAAGCCCTATGAGATGGTCGTGGGGCCGGAAGGGTATCTCCCGCCGGCCGCGTCTTCGAAGGGAGTGGTCGGACCCTCGACGGGGGAGGGGTTGGTGATGGGGAAGGTGGTTCCGGAACCGCAGGCCATCGAGGCGGCGGCGCGCGCGCTCGTGCACGCGACGCACCCGACGATCTTCCCCGGCCCTTTGGTGCTGTGGGCATGGAACGAACGGGCCCGCCAGGAGGCCACGGTGGTGAAGGCGCTTGCCGAGGCCATCCCTGCGGCGATCATCCCGATGGCGGATTACCGGCCCAAGTACCCGAAGATCATTCCCGAGCGGGAGATCAACCCCAACCACCCGAACTTGACGATCTGGAAAAACCAGATTGATGTTTGCCTGTTCGTGGGCGTCCATTGCCACCAGGCGAACATCGCCTTGAAGATCATCCGAGGGGGGACGAGCTGCCTGACGATCGCCCTCTGCACGTTCAGCGGGGACGACGAGGCGCACATCACGATTCGGGATCTGACCGCCGACACCATTCAGCGGCTCGTCGACGCGGTGCGCCGTCAGAACCGGACGGATCGGGAGGCGACCCGATCCGTGCGGCGGTTCTTCCGCCCGCGCGACTAGGCGGTGCGTGGAGGAACGCAGGAAACCGGAGGTGCTTCGATGCCGGGGTGGAAACTGATGGGCTTGCTCTTCTGGCTGCTGGCGGCTCCCGCCTGGGCCTACGAGGAAATCAGGGTTACGGACGGCGGGACAGTCACGGGCCAGGTCGTCTTGGCCGGTCCGGTCCCGAAACCGAAGGGCTACAACCTCACGACGCTGCCCGATCCTGTGTACTGCGGACGGATCTCCGATGGGCGCGGGTGGCGTCTGCTCCAGCCGTTCAGCCTCGCCCCGGACGGCGGATTCCGCAACGTGGTCGTCATGCTCCAGGGCATCGTGCGCGGGAAGGCCTTCGAGCGCGCCACGCCGCGCATCGAGGCTAGGGACTGTACGTTCTTGCCGTTCGTCACCGTGGTCCGGGATCGCCATCCTGTCGAAGTCGTCAATATGGACCCGGCGATGCACGACATCCAGGCGTACGAAACCTCGGAGCTCGGACCTCGCGTGCTGTTCAACGTGCCGTTGCCGATGAATCCCCACCATCCCAAGGAGGGGGTGGATGCCCAGTATCACCGGCACCTCGCGGGCCAACCGATGCGGCAGGAAGTCCGCATGACGAAGGGGCGCCACGTCTTCGTCATGCAGTGCGGGTTCCATGCCTACATGGAGAGCTGGGGGCTGGCGGTGGAGCACCCCTACTACGCGGTGACTGATCAGGATGGGCGCTTCGCGATCACAGATATTCCCCCGGGCACCTATCGGATGATCGTCTGGCATCCCTATATCGGCGGGGCCAGGGAATATGCGGTCGAGATTCAGCCGAAGGGTCGGGTGACCCTGGATGTGAAGATTCCAGCTCCGAGAGGCCGGCTCTACGCCAACCAGATGGTGGACAACCCCTACGTCCGGTATGGGGTTGCCGCCGACGTCCAGTCCACCATTGTCCCGACCCTGGAGCGCCAAAAGCCTTGATGCGAAACCCGAGTGTCGCGTGGTGCCGGGGAGCCCCCTGATCGCGGCGGGATGGATGAAGGATAAGACGATGAAAGGATAAGACGATGAGAAGATGCAGGCTATGGACGCTTGTTGTTGTGTTGGGCGTCGGGGTGTTGCTGCACCCCCTGGCTGTGTCTGCCCGGGGCTCCGGTGCAGGAACGGGCAACGTGCGCGCGGTCCGCGGGGAAGTCGTGGCGGTCAACCGCTCGGACACGCCGCCGGTGATCGTCG
>CAZTUO010000543.1:0-1908 GCA_964616355.1 uncultured Nitrospira sp. | reverse complement strand
TGATCCCGTCTCAACGGGGATCGCTGCAGTGGGGACCGCTGTGACGCGGTGAATGGTGGCCTCCGTCGACGACCAAAGCTTTCGCCTCGCCGCCCGGGTCACGGGGAACCAGTCACTCACCTCTGCGCTCCTCGGGGGTCTCGTCGTTGACCTCTCCGCCGTCTGGGAGTAGTCGAGGGTCAGCGGGACGAGACCCCGGTATGCCTGTTCTGGGATTGCAGATCAGACGTCGCGCGAGGTGTTGCGAGGATGAGACACGAAGTAGGGGTGGTGGGGACTTCTCCGAGCGGATCTACTCTATCAGCCTTCTCATACCCGAATGGCCGCCTTTGCCACGAATGGGGCGCTCGACCTCCTACCCTGACCCGGAACCGGAGGATATCCGAGAGGCCTTGCGATATGCAGCCGAAGCCGTCCGGCAGGCGGCCCCCTGCCAGCAACCAGCCATTACAACCTGCTCAGGGAGTTCGGGGGTGGAAGGAGAGTTGCCCAGGGGCCACCGGAGCACCGCCAGGAGAGGGACGGGACTCGAGGGCAGTCCAGGTCCGGACCCGGCGCCGGCCCCGGGGCGCCGGCCCGGCGGATTGTGAGGAAGACTCCGACCCGCAGGTGCGCTAGCCTATGCTCACTCGACGCCATTCATTGCAGAAGTTGCAATGCAACCAGAGTAGACAGGCGTTGAAGGTCATTTTTCAGGATGCCACGATCCATACCCGTCACCCGGGTATCGTCTTCGCAGGGCCTCCTGGTGACCGCCCGGCCCGCGTCGAAGGAACGGGGCTCGACGGCGGCCTCCTGCGCAGCCTGGCGGCGCTCCTCGAAGCGCATCCGCCCGACGACGCGCTGCGTGACCATGTTCTGTTCCTGGAGTGATGAGCTACGCCGAGCCGACGCGGATCACGAAGGATCGAGTCAGCGCTCAGGGCGCTCCCGGGTAGCAGACCACTCCAGCGAGTCAAGAGGCGTCCCCAGAGCCCCAGGCCGGCCTGCCCTTTTGCTGTTACGACCCCAAAGGTCAGGTCGTCGGGACGAGGGCGAACCCCACAGTGCGAAAATGCTGATCGAAGGCGAACGCTTCCCGAATCCTGCGCTCTCGCATAACGGTGAAGGACACGGCATCCGTGAGTGAAAACGTCTGATCCTCATACCGAGCGAGTAGAGATCGAGCCCGATCGATCAGGCCGCGGTCGGTGTGAGTCACTTCGACGCGTGCGGAGCCCAACAGGCTGTCGAGCCAGTGGAGCACCTGACCGGTAGCCAGCCCTCGACGAAGCAGCGCATAGGTCTCCGCGAGCACAAGGCTTGTGGTGACGAGTCTGTCATACCCTGTGAAAACCTGCCGGTAGAAGGCTGCGGCCGGGTCGTGGAACTGGTCGGAGCTGTCCGTCACCGCTACCCACGCGCTGGTGTCGACAAAGAGTGCTCTCACCTGCCGGGATCCCTGCGCGTTGCCCGGTAGATGTCCGCCAGGTACTCATCGTGCCGGGCCGAGAGATCTCTGACGCCGCTGTGCCCGAGGCCGATGATCTTCAGCGCCGGATCCTCGTCAGGCGGGATCTCTTGAGCGAGGCCTTGCTCGATGAACCTCCGGACCAGAGCGGCCTGGGAAGTTGCCTTTCGCTCCGCCATCTGGCGCAAACGGCGCGACAGCGCTCTGTCAAGGTAGACCTGAAACGGCGTCCGCCTGCTCATCATAGGGGCCCCCGACGCAAACCCGAACAGCTATCATGATACATGAAGCACTTGTAAGCATACATGAAACCCAACGGCACGGCAAGAGCACCCGCAGCCGTATCCAGGGCACACCCTGGTTCAGAGTTTGAGGATCTCCTCTCGTACCTCGGGGACAGCAGCCTGTTCACACACCCCGCATGCCGGCTCCCGATGGCGGGCATCTCGACGACCGCT
>CAZTUO010000542.1:0-1925 GCA_964616355.1 uncultured Nitrospira sp. | reverse complement strand
GCTCTTTGGCGCAGACGGTTTGCCGAATGACAAGGGACGGGAGTTTTTCGACAACAAGGCCGGACGCGAACGGGCGTTGGCTGCCAGCCGACTGTCCGGAATTCGTCCGAAGGTCAGCCTTGAGCGGCTTCTTGGCCGGCGCGGAACGAGGCCAAGCGACTTGCCCGCTCTTGTCGTGGAAGGCCCGGCGGACGGCGGCGAGGACCCGCTGTACTTGACCGATTGGTTTTACGATGCCCAACAGAACCTGACATGGTTTCGGCTCTGGCTCGTAAACGCGCCGCTCGACGAGTGGTGGGAGGTCTATCATGCGCCGTCTCTTCAATCGACAGCGTGGCAGCTTGCGCGGCTCGGCCCGCCGGATGCCGTTTCCGGAGACGTTCAGCAGTTCTGGGTTGCCGTTCCGGGCCAGCCTCAGCAGGCCTATTTCCAGATCTTTCTGAACAAGGACAGTGATTACGATGGAATTCCAGACGGCTACGAAGTCGCAATCCTCAAGACGGACCCGCTCAACCCGGATTCCAACTCGACTCGCGATGCCAATGGCGACGGGGTGCCGGATTACCTACCGCTCGCGGGCAACAATCGAGCAGACGGAGACGAAGACTTCGATGGTGACGGACTGTCAACAATCTATGAACTAACCATCGGAACCGACCCGTTGGTGGCCCAGCCGAGCACGGACTCCGACAGTGACGGTCTCCCCGACTGGCTGGAGTCGCTTATCACCTCTTACACCGGAGACCCTTCCCCTTCGCCGCTGGCAGACTCCGATGGCGATGGACTCAACAACAAGAGTGAGTGGGCGATGCGTCTGGATCCATCCTGGCCCTTCGACGCCGTGCTTGGAAATTTTGCGACGCTCCCAGACGACCAGCGCGTCGTCCGGCACCGCAATTTGCAGTTCCAAGCGCCCGCAGGTTTCGGTCCGGCGGCGGAACCCAATGGCGATGATGCCTACTTTGACGCGTCCTTTGGAGGTTACTTCGGCACGGCTGCCGAGTTGATTGTTCTCAAGGATACCGATGCTGAGGGCAATCCAGCCCCCGGCATCGACACCTTCAAGTGGGCGGTGGCGTATCAAACTCCACCAGACTTTGTTCCGGCCCAAGACATCCCAGAACCAGACCCTGCCGACGGCCCGGTGGAGGACTCCGACATTCTCCTTCAGGTCACGGACACACTGAGCGACGTTTGGGAGGCCGCAAAGGTGACCGAGAACCTGGAAACGCTTGGGGAGCCGACTTTGATCCACATCCAGCAGCGGTCCTTCAGCCGCATGTGGGTACGCTTCCGCACCCTGCAGTTGATGATGGTTGCTCAGGAACTGCCACAGGGCTTGTTGCTACGAGCGCGCGCTGTGATTGGAGAGATTCACACACAGGCGACTATTCTTCGGAAGACCACGCTTATCATCGGCATCAAGTACCCTTCGACGCAAGCCTTGGCGAGAATGGGCCGGTACGTGCCCGTGGTCGGAGCCATTGCGTCGGTGTTGAGCGCCGCCGACCAGGCAAACCAACTGGTACCGGTCTGGGAACAGTACCTCATTGATGTCTGGCGACGGTGCGACAACAACAACGATACCGCGTTGGATCTGGCCGTCGGACTGTCGCAGATCGTGGACAATGCGTTCCCAGCGCCCGTACTCACGGCGTTTCTGTGGCCGATCTGGTGGGACGGGCTCTCGAACTTCGACGGCTGGGATTCGTCGTGTTTCTGAGCAACCGGAGTGGCATCCGCCCGTCCGAGGGCGGATGCCACATGCCCGCTCCTGATTGTTCGGCCATGCCTCTTTTTTCTAAAGGTTCCAATGACGATGACCGGTACAAGACCGGGTGCGTTGGTATCCTGTTGCCGGTGTTTGCGGCGGCATACGGCATTCGCGCCATTATCCGCCAGCAAACACCCGGCGGCGTGCGCTA
>CAZTUO010000541.1:1360-1929 GCA_964616355.1 uncultured Nitrospira sp. | reverse complement strand
TGTAGATGCTCTGGGATTCTGTCAGTCCCCAACTGCTCAGTGAATTTGTCAGTAGGGTGGCTGGGTGGTTCTGTCAGGTCATGGACAGAAAGAACCCCGTCACCTTGACTCAGAAGGAGCAGCAACGGTTGCACGTTGTCGCAGAAGTGGAGGCCGGCAGATGGTCGGCGGAGCAGGCGGCTGAGGTGCTCGGCGTCTCCGTTCGACATGTCTGGCGGCTGAAAGCCCGCTACAGGGTGGGCGGGGCTGCCGCCTTCATGCATGGCAACCGCGGCCATGCCTCACAGCACCGACTCAGCGAGGAGTTGCGCCAACGGGTACTGGCGCTGAGCGCCGGGCCCTACGTCGACTGCAATGACAGCCACCTGAGCGAGCTGCTCCTGCTGCATCACGGCATCGCGATCAGCCGCGCTTCAATTCAGCGTCTCCGGCGGCAAGCTGGCCAGAAGCCGAAGCAGCGCCGCCGGCCACCGCGCCACCGCAGCCGCCGGGACCGACGGGCCCAGGAAGGCATGCTTCTGCAGGTGGACGGCAGCCCCTACCACTGGTTCGGCCCGGACCTGCCCGCT
>CAZTUO010000541.1:0-1338 GCA_964616355.1 uncultured Nitrospira sp. | reverse complement strand
CGACGATGCCACCGGCAAAGTTCCGGTAGCCCTGTTCCGCGAACAAGAGGATGCACAGGGCTACTTCCTGTTGCTCAAGCAGTTACTCCAGCGCCATGGCATACCGCTGGAGCTCTACCACGACCGCCATGGCATCTTTCAGCCCAACACAAGAGCGCCCCTCAGCCTCGAGGAGCAGCTTCAGGGCCGCCGCGAGCCAACTCAGTTCGGTCGCGCCCTGGAGGAACTGGGCATCGCGCCCGTTGTGGCCCATTCCCCTGAGGCCAAGGGACGTATAGAGCGCCTCTGGCGTACGTTCCAAGACCGTCTCACGTTTGAACTACGCTTGGCTGCAATCAAAGATATCAAGGCCGCCAACCGCTTCCTGCCCAGCTTCCTCAAGCGCTACAACGCCCGCTTCGCGGTAAAGGCACAGGAACCCGGCATCGTCTACCGACCGCTGGACCCGGACCTCGATCTCGACCGCGTCCTCAGCTTTCGTTATCAGCGCGTCGTCGCAAGAGACAACACCGTCCGCCTGGGCGGCCGCATCATCCAAATTCCACCTGGCCCGCGACGCCGCTCTTACTTTGCCGCCAGGGTTTGGGTCCACGAGCTTCTCGATGGCAGCCTGGGCGTCTGGTACCAGGGGCGCTGGCTAGCTCGCACCTCAGCCCGTGGCGCTAACGTCACCCTCAGAGCAAGAAGGCGCGCTCTCCCAAAGCCTGAAAGGCCGCCAGCACCGCCGCGGCTGCCATTGGAAGCCCAACCTGTCCGGGCTCAGACACCGTGGAAGCCACCACAAGATCACCCTTGGCGACGTCCTCTGAAGCACGCAGCACTGACAGAATTACGGAGCAGTTAGCCTTGCCCACTGACAGAATCACGGAGCAGTTAACCCCTCATTGCACTGACAGAATCACTGAGCTACTACAACCTGACTGGCGTGCCGCCCGCAGTCCCCGAATCCGCAGGAGACAGGCGTCCGGGCAGAGCCGTAGCCAGGCCAGCTCCTGTAAGCTAGGCGGAGCCGTGGAGAATGGTCTCCTGGCCCGCGCCTGCGAGAGCAACGAAGCCTACCTCTGGCTCGGCAACGAGCATTAGCAGGCCTTCGGCGCGAGGTTCGTACGTAACCGGCAGACCCCCAGACGCTGCGACGCCAACCATGTCGGCCTGATCCGCACGGCGCGCCCCGCCGATTTCGAAGCGCTGTTCCGGCAGGCGGAGATCGAGTTCCAGGGCTTGCCGCACCGCGCCTTCGGCATCGACCCCCTGATGCCGCCGTTCGTGCTCGCGCGTCTGGCGCTCGAGGAAGGCTATCGGTCCTCCGAGGGGCTGGTCCTGGTGCTCGAAGGCGAA
>CAZTUO010000540.1:1679-1929 GCA_964616355.1 uncultured Nitrospira sp. | reverse complement strand
GCCGAACCGTGCCGGGGTCCTCGCACCCGGGACCCGGAACCCTGCACAGGACGCTCTGAAGGGCGCCGACCACGGGCGGAGGAGACCGCGAGGTCGCCGAAGTGGAAAAGCGCGGGACGCACCTCAGGGAAGACGACACCGACGGCGGAACCTGCCGGGAAAGGGGCTGAGGGACGCCGTAGATCGAAGCCTTGGGCTGCGAAGCCGACCCCCTTGACAGCAGGGGCGAGGTGCCCTAGGATCGCGCGTG